>JBCDBL010000073.1:0-21736 GCA_039183635.1 Pseudomonadota bacterium | reverse complement strand
GGCGCCGTTCATTGTCAGCGTGCGATCGTAGAGCGCCGGCTCCACCTCCGCAGGCGTTGCGAATTTGAAATCGTCATAGACGATGTGCTCATACATGTCGTCGCTGAGAATCCAGACATGGGGGTGGCGCATCAGCACATCAGTGATCGGCTTCAACTGATCATAGGTGTAAGCGGCGCCGGAGGGGTTCGACGGCGAGTTAAAAATAAGCCATTTCGTCTTCGGCGTGATCGCCGCCTCCAACGCCTCTGGCGTCAAGCGAAACCGGTCCTCGAATTTCGTCTCGGCGATCACCGGCGTCCCGCCGCACAGGATCGCCATGTCGGGATAAGACACCCAATAGGGCGCCGGGATCACCACCTCGTCGCCGGGGTTCAACGTGGAGGCGAAGGCATTGTAGATGACGGGCTTGCCGCCAGGCGCCACATGTACCTGGGACGGGACGTAATCAAGAGTGTTGTCGCGCTTGAATTTGTCGCAGATCGCCTGCTTCAGCTCAGGTATTCCGTCCACGGCGGTGTATTTCGTCTCACCTCGGCGAATGGCATCTATGGCGGCCTCTTTCACAAAATCCGGCGTATCGAAATCCGGCTCTCCGGCGCCGAGGCCGATGACATCGACGCCCTGCGCTTTCAACTCCCGCGCCTTCTGGGTGACGGCGATGGTCGGGGACGGGGCGATGCGGTTGACGTTTTCGGACAAGACGATGTCGGACATGAGAGAGCTCCTTTGATCTTACGGCGCTCTCTTACCCCAGCCGAAGGAGCGCGAAAAGCGAAAAGCCCTTTTCTCGCCCCATTCCAGCCCTGAAGGCGAACCAATCGACCGCTACGCCTAAAAACGTGCGGGGGCGCGTTTGGTTCAGTTATTTAAAAAAGGGAACGCCGCCCATGGCCAACCGTTCACTTCCACACCTCCCCGCCGCGCGGATCGCCGCTGAAAGCATCGGCGTCTTCCTCGCCTTTCTGTTCGGGTTCACCGTCATTTGCGTGCTCTTGATCAGCGCCACAAAGGCTGTGGCCGACACAACAACGCCGCCGGCCGACAATCTCGTCCGCCCCGGGGACATGGGGCTTGGCGCGCTGCTTTTGAAATCGACGCAGGACGGTCTTTACGTCGAAGCGCCCCGCATGGCGACGGATGTGGAGATCGACGTTACCGGCCCGATCATCAGAGCGCGAGTGACCCAGCGGTTCGAAAACCCCTCCGACGCCTGGGTCGAGGGGATCTACGTCTTTCCCCTGCCCGAAGACGCCGGCGTCGACGCCTTGAAAATGCTGATCGGCGATCGGGTGATCGAAGGCCAGGTCAAGGAGAAACAAGAAGCGCGGCGCATTTATGAAGCCGCAAAGGCCGGCGGCTACAAAGCAAGCCTTGTGGAGCAGGAGCGGGCCAACATCTTCACCAATTCCGTCGCCAATATCGGTCCCGGCGAAACCGTTGTGGTGCAGATCGAATATCAGGACGCCGCCCGCTACGACAACGGCGTGTTCTCCCTGCGGTTCCCGATGGTGGTCGCGCACCGGTACAATCCGGCGCCGGAGATCGTGCAGACGGTCGATTTCGGCCCCGGCGAAGAGGGCGCCGGCTGGGGCTTTTCCGACCCCGTTCCCGACCGCGATCGCATCACGCCGCCCGTGGCGCGTCCGTCGGAGGACCCTGAGGCGCCGCTGTTCGCCCCGCTCACCCTTGCGGTGACCCTCGCCCCGGGTTTCGCCGTCGAACGCATCGACAGCGCCCACCATGACATGATCGAACGCAAGATCGGCCGCGACCGCTACGCCCTCGCCCTGAAGGACGGCGCGGTGGAGGCCAATCGCGACTTCGCCCTCTCCTGGACGCCGAAGCCGAGCGCCAAGCCGACAGCTGCCCTCTTTAAAGAAGAGGTCGACGGCGACACGTACCTGCTCGCCATGGTGGTTCCGCAAGCGGACGCCCTTCAGGACGACAACGCCGCACGGCCGCGGGAGGCGATTTTCGTCATCGACAATTCCGGCTCCATGTCCGGCCCGTCCATCGAGCAGGCGAAAATGAGCCTGCTGCTCGCCCTCGACCGTCTTGGGCCGGACGACCTGTTCAACGTCATCCGCTTCGACAACACCACGGACATGGCGTTCGCAAAGCCTGTCGCCGTCACGGATGAAAACGTGCGCCAGGCCAAACGCTGGGTCTCGCGCCTCACCGCCGACGGGGGGACGGAGATGCTGCCGGCGCTCCGGGCCGCCCTTGTCGACGCCGCCCCCGCAGACGATGAGCGCGTACGCCAGGTGATCTTCCTCACCGACGGCGCCATCGGCAACGAGGCGCAGCTGTTTTCGGAAATCGGGGCCAATTTAGGCCGCACGCGCCTGTTCACCGTGGGCATCGGCTCCGCCCCCAACAGCTATTTCATGTCCCGGGCCGCACGCCTTGGCAAAGGGACGTTCACCCATATCGGCGAGCTCACAGAAGTGCGGACGAAAATGGGGGAGCTGTTTGAAAAGCTGGAGCGGCCTGTGATGACAGACCTTGTGGCCGGCTTCGACGGCGCGGCGCTCACCGATGTCTGGCCGCGGCCGATCCCGGATCTTTACGCCGGCGAACCCGTGATGATCACCGCCAGGCTTGAAAAGCCAAGGGGCGCCCTGCGTCTGTCCGGCCGCATCGGGGCGGAGGGCTGGGGCGCGGAGATGCCCCTGCGCAAGGCCGCCAGGGGCGAGGGCGTTGCGAAACTCTGGGCCCGGCGCAAAATCGCGTCGGTCGAAGAGAGCCGCTATGACGGCGTCGCCTGGGACGAGGTTGACAGAACCGTCCTCGCCACGGCCCTGGAGTTCGGCCTCGTCAGCCGTCTGACGAGCCTTGTCGCCGTGGACGTCACCCCCGCCCGCCCCGACGGAACGCCGCTTGAAAGCCGGGACGTTCCGGTGAACCTGCCCGACGGTTGGGACTTTGAAAAAGTCTTCGGCGAGGCGGCGCCCGCCCAAATGCGCCGCCAGCGGGATGCGGCCGCGCCGGACGCGAGCTTTACGGCCCTCGCCATGAAAGCCGCACCGCTGGCGCCGCCGGCCCAGGCCGCCGGCCTGCCCCTGCCCCAAGGCGCCCTCGGCTGGACGGAGGGTCTGATCGCCGGCCTCGCCCTGTGGCTCGCGGCGGTTCTGCTCCTGTCCGTGCGCTTTGTCGGTCGCCGGGACGATGAGTAGGCGGATGTTTTTAAACGCGGCTTCAAAGACATTTGAACACGCCGCCAACCGGTTCCCTGTCCGCTTTGCGGAGAGGGCCAGGGTGAGGGGGAGAAGCGTCGATGCGTACCTTTGATCTTTCCTCCCCCTCACCCGAAATCGCAAAAGCGGTTTCAACCTCTCCCCGCCGGGGAGAGGTTTTTCGCCATCCGATCGTCAGACTTACGCCGCTGTTCGCGATCTGCCTGTTCCTCGCCGGCGGCGGACTGATCGCCCAGGCCTTGTACATGCCGGCGAAAGCCAAAGTCGCTCAGGCGCTTCTGGAGCGCGCCTGGGCCGACGCCAAAACAGGCGACGGGAACGCCGCGCCGTGGCCATGGGCCGACGCCAAAGTCTTCGGCGTGCTGACGGCGCCGCGGCTTGACGCCCGCGCCGTCCTGTTGTCGGAGGCGAGCGGCGAAGCCATGGCCTTTGCGCCGGGACACATGAGCGCGACGCCGCGGCCAGGCGCCCGGGGCGTCTCCGTCCTCGCCGCCCACCGCGACACCCATTTCGCTTTTCTAAAAGATCTCGTCCCGGGCGACGCCGTTTCCGTGGAGACGGCGGAAGGCGTTTTTTCCTACGTGGTCGAGGGCGCCGAAATCGTCCGCTGGGACGCCTCCGGCCTCGACCCCCACGCCCCCGGCGAACGCCTCGCCCTCGTCACCTGTTACCCGTTCAATGCGACGCACGCTGGCGGGCCTTTGCGCTATGTGGTGTACGCCAGCAGGCGTCCGGCAAGGCCGCAGCCCGCCCCGGGCGTCACGAAATCGTGATTTTTATGGGCGATTGAAGTTCGCGCCATCACCAACATATCCCTTGCCGTGTGCGGCGCGCCGTCGCATCCTTTGATTTCAATCGCCCAGAGCCTGGGCGCAACCCGTAGGGGATTTTTTATGAAATACGCTTATTCCGCCGCCGCCGCGGCCCTTGTCCTTTCCATCTCTGCGCCGGCCGTCGCCCAGGACGAATACGCCCTCGATGAAATTCCAAGCGGCGCCTACGACCTGGACAAGGGGCACGCCCATGTCTACTTCAAAATCAGCCATCTCGGGTTCTCCACAACCCTCGGCCGGTTCAACGATTTCGATGCGGACTTCACCCTCGACGCCGCCGATCCCGCAAAATCAAAGCTCGACGTCGCCATCGACGTCGCCAGCATCGATATGAACAATAAGAAATTCGACGAGCATCTGTTGTCGGCTGACTTTTTCGATGCGGAAAACCACGGCGAAATGACCTTCGTCGCCACCGGGATCGAACGCACGGGCGATAAAACCGCAAAACTGACGGGCGATTTCACGATGCTGGGCGAAACAAAGCCCCTCACGCTCGACGTCGAGCTGAACAAGGCCGCGCCGAACCCGTTCTCCAAAGCGCCGACGGTGGGCTTTTCCGCCCGCGGAATGCTGGACCGCACCGAATGGGGCATGGACAAATACGCCCCCGCCGTCGGCGCCAGCGTCGACCTGATCATCGAGGCCGAATTCAACAAAGCCGAATAGCGAGCACGCCCATGGCCGCCGCGGAAGCCAAAAGCTACACCGCCGTTGCGATCGCCCTGCACTGGGCGATTGCGATCTCGATACTGGCGCTTCTGCCGGTCGGCGTCATCATGGGCGAGTTGGAAAACGGCAACCCCTGGAAGTTTCAGCTCTATCAGCTGCATAAGTCTTTCGGCATCGTCGTTTTGTTGCTGTCTGTCGCACGGCTCGCCTGGCGCTTCACCCATCCTGTTCCGCCCTTGCCCGACGGCATGAAAGCCTGGGAGCGGGCGGCGGCGCGGGGCGCCCATGTGGGGTTTTACGGACTTATTTTCCTGATCCCGTTCACCGGATGGGCGATGGTCTCCGCCTCGCCCTGGAACATTCCGACAAAACTGTTCGGCGTCGTTCCGTGGCCGCACATTCCGATCATCAAGGATCTGGAAGACAAACGGGGCGCCGAAGAGATCTTTTACATACTGCACGGATATCTGGCGTTCGCCGCCATCGTTCTCATCGTTTTGCATGTGGGCGCGGCGCTGAAGCATCATATCATCAACAAGGACGACGTTCTGATCCGCATGCTGCCGGTGTTGCGGCGTAAGTAAGACCTATTGAAGGAGAGCTTTCATGAAGCCGCTGTCACAGTTTTTCATCGCAGGCGCCGCCTTGGCCGCAACGACAAGTCCGGTATGGGCCGACGCGCCGAAATGGGCGCCGGACTACGACAAAAGCGCTCTTGCGTTCGAAGGGCTCTACAAAAACCCCTATGGCGGGACGACAATCGTAAATGGCGCGTTCAACGCCTTTACCGCCGAGATCGCCTTTGATCCGGACAACCTCGCCGCGTCCGCCATCACCGTCGCCGTGGACATGACGAGCCTGTCGACGAATTTCGAAGAAACGGACAAGGATTTGCCCAAGAAGACCTGGTTCAATACGGCCGCCTTCGCAAAGGCCACATTCGTATCGGAGGAGATCGCAGAAACCGGCGCGGGCGCCTATGTGGCGAACGGAATTTTGACCGTTAAAGGCGCAGCGCAGCCCGTCGCCTTGCCTTTCACCCTTAAGATCGACGGCGAGAGCGCCGCTGCGACGGGCGAAATCACCCTGAACCGAACCGATTTCGGCGTCGGAGAAGGAAAGGCATACGAGACGGACAAAGAGGTGGGCTTTGAGGTGAAAGTGACGTTTACGGTCGAGGCGACGAAAGCGCCGTAGCTTTATAGTCAGTATATAAACAAAAACGCCCCGCCTGGACTATTCCGAGCGGGGCGTTTTGTTATCTAGAGCCTTTGTTTTGAGCGTGTGAGACGACTTTCGTCTGATACACATCGCCTGCAACGCGCTCGAGAGACCGCTATGTTAGAAGTTTGCGGACACGCGCACGCCGTAGGTCTGCGGCGCACCGGCGATGAAGGTTGGAATGCCAAAAGTATCACCCGTATTGCCTGCATCGACAATATATTCCTTGTCAAGAGCGTTATTCATGAATACACCGAACGTATAACGATTTTCAGGTGCAGTGTAATCCAAACGAAGGTTCAAGAGCCCATAGGCATCTTGCTTTTCATCCTGGATACCGTCCGTCAAATCATTATCATCATCAAAGAAGACTTCAGATTTCCAAGCATATGTCGGCGTAAATCTGACTGCGCCGTTCGCCACTGGATAAGAGAACTGCGCGCCCAAAGAGAATGCATGATCTGGGCTTAAACGGAATTGGTTATCTCCAAATTGCTGAGGCTCGCCGTCAACTGCGTCATCGAACCTTCCACGGTTCCAAGCATAAGTCGCAAAGAAAGTTGCAAAATCATTAGGTTCATATACAGCCTGCCCCTCAACTCCATAGGACGTTGCATTACCAGCATTTATAGCCGTCGGCGTGCCTGTATCGTCCAGAATACTACTCTGGAAATTTTCGTACTCATAATAGAATGCTGAACCGTCAAGTATGATGGAGCCATCTAAAAGAGAACCTTTGACGCCGATTTCATAGGAGTCAACTTCCTCAGCATCGATTGTCTCGAAAGCTGCACCCGTCGAAGACGTTTCTTCAAAACTTGCATCAATCACTTCCGGTCTACGTCCACGAGCGTAGGACGCGTACACATTCCATGTATCGGAGATATCGTATTTGGCGACGAGACGCCATGTGAAGCCTTCAAATGTGTCGCCTTGCTCAATGATCGCATCGTTCAAGGTCGGGTTGATGTTCAAGCCACCCCCCGTTAGCACGCTGGGCGACGGCACCAAGCCTTGCACGCCCGTCGTTTTGTCATCCTGCGTATACCGAAGGCCTGCGATCAATTCGACACGATCAGTAGGCTTGTACGTAACATCGCCGTACACATCGAATGATTTGGTTTCGCCGAAATTACTAAACTCTTCAAAATGAATAGGCTTCAGCGGCACGATATTCCCGCCAAAAGCAGCAATAAGATCGATGCTCGGAAGGCTTTCAATGGGCGGCAAGTTTGGCGGCGTAAAGAGACCAGCGACCAAAGCTTGAACGCCGCGCTCATCATATTGCAATGGCACGCGCTGCTGCCCGTCTTCGTAGAAGTAAGATACGCCTGCAAACCAAGTTATTTGCCCGCCATTGTCAAAATTCAGACGCAGTTCTTGGCTGAATTGATCGCCGGTCGCATCTTCAGCAAATACGAATATAGGAAGCGCCGTACCATCAGGATCGAAAATTTCATGGGAATCAAACCGCCGAAACGCTGTTAAAGACGATACCGAAAACGCATCCGACAGCCCTGCATCCACCAGCAACGTGGCGCTCCACAAGTCCCGCTCCAGACCAAGGTCCCGTCCGCCTTCGAAATTGCCGAAAGTGTTCAACGCCGCCGCCGATTGCGGTTCCAAATCCCCGCCGTCAGGCTGGAACGTGCCGGACTTAAACGACGTGCCGGACGGCGTGTCTTTTTGGTAATTTAAAATCAGATCAGCCGTGAAGTTATCGCGCGGCGTATAACGCAATATGCCGCGGATCGCGCCCACCTCGACGCCGTTGAAATCCGCGCCGCCCAGGGCGTTGTCGATATAACCATCCCGGGTTTTATGGCGAAACGCGAGGCGGCCTGACAGTTTGTCGCCCACAAGCGGCCCACTGACATAGCCTTCCACCATGTCGTAACCGAGGTTACCAACCTCACCGGCAATTCCTGCTTCAAACTCTTCGGTCGGTTTGTTTTGAATAACATTGATCGCGCCGATCAGCGCGCCGCGGCCGTACAAGGTCGATTGCGGACCCTTCGCCACCTCGATGCGCTCCACATCGAACAGCTCCACGAAAGAACCCCGGGACTTAGAGATCGACACGCCGTCACGGTAGACGGAGACCCGCGGCTCGATGTTCGCGCCGCCGTCGTCCGACGTAATCCCGCGAATAACAAAGCCGGGGTTGTTGGCGCTTTGCTCCTGTATTTGAAGGCCGGGCACGAAGTCCGCCAGTTCGTCGAATTGCTGCACGCCGATCGTATTCAAGAAATCCCCGGAATAGGCGGTGATGTTGATCGGCACATCCTGGACATTTTGTTCGCGCTTTTGCGCTGTGACGATGATCTCGTCTGTGAACAGGCCCTGGGCCGCGGCGGGCGCGGCGGCGAGGACGGCGGCGATGGCCGCCATGGAGGACTGAAGGCGAAGACTACGGGCACGCATGTTGAGATCCCTTGTTTTTTGTACTGGAAACCCGGATTTCACCGGCTTTTTCAGACTTTAAGGTGTGTCCGACAGGCTGAAATGTGATGATGCTTTTGCAAAACTTTTATGAAGCGCACAGCGTCGCTTTTCTTCGACAAGCCTGAATTCAGCGCCTATATACGGGGGCCGACGACATGCACCGGCCTCGCGCCCGTCTTTTTGAGGGAGCGGGGCCTTTTCTCTTGGGACGAAAACGCCGCCATGGCCGACGCGCCGCACATCATCAACCAGGGATGCCGCCTGAACGCCTATGAAGGCGAGGCGATGCGCAACCTTGGGCGTGCGGCGGGCGTCGGCGACGCCGTCGTCGTCAACACTTGCGCCGTCACCAACGAAAGCGTCCGCCAGGCCCGGCAAACGATCCGCCGCGCCAGAAAAGAACGCCCCGACGCGCGCATCATCGTCACCGGCTGCGCCGCGCAAATCGACCCCGCCGCTTTTGCCGCCATGCCGGAGGTGGACGCCGTCCTCGGCAACCATGAGAAAATGCAAGACCGCGAATGGCGCGCACTGGCCGAAACGCCTGCGCAAACCGTGCGGGTGAACGACATCATGTCCGTGCGGGAGACGGCGAACCACCTGATCGACGGCATGGAAGGGCGCGCACGCGCCTTCGTGCAGATCCAGAACGGCTGCGACCATCGCTGCACCTTTTGCATCATCCCCTACGGTCGCGGGAACTCCAGGTCCGCGCCGATGGGGGAGATTATCGACCAGATCCGCCGCCTTGTGAAAACGGGGTATAAAGAGGTCGTGCTCACCGGGGTCGACATCACCTCCTTCGGGACGGATCTTCCGGGGACGCCAACGCTCGGCAAGCTGGTGCGGAAGATTTTAAAGCTCGTTCCGGACCTGCCGCGCCTGCGTCTGTCTTCCATCGATTCCATAGAGGTCGATCCGGACCTTTACACCGCAATCGCAGACGATCCGCGGGTGACGCCGCACTTGCATCTGTCCCTGCAATCCGGCGACGACATGATCTTAAAACGGATGAAACGGCGTCATAGCCGGGCGCAATCGATCGCCTTTTGCCAAGATATAAAGGCCCGCCGGCCGGACATCGCCTTCGGGGCGGATCTTATCGTCGGCTTCCCGACCGAGACGGAGGAGATGTTCGAAAACACGCTCCGCCTGGTGGAGGAATGCGATCTCGATTACCTGCACGTGTTTCCGTTTTCTCCGCGCGAGGGCACGCCGGCCGCCCGCATGCCGCAAGTTGCGCGCCCCATTGTCAAAGCCCGGGCCGCACGCCTGCGCGCCGTCGCCAAAGACCGTCTCGCCCGCAGGCTGGACCGCCATGTGGGCCGGGAGGCCGATATTCTCGTGGAACGCGGCGGACGCGGACGACTGCCCGATTACGCCGAAGCCACAGGGGCGTTCACCACCCCGCCGGGACAGATCGTCCGGGCGCGGCTCACCGGCCACAACGGCGCCGCACTGGCCGCTGCTCCCCTTGCTCAAGAAACATTCTGACGGAGATCTCATGTCGGAAAAACGCGGATTCCTCTCCGGCCTGTTCGGTCGTGGAAAAAAGACCAAGCCTAAGGACGAACCGCTTATCGAGGCCGAAGCGCCTGTAGAGACGGACGCCCCTGACGACAGCGCGCCGGAGCTGACGCCGGAGCCCATGGACGCGCCTGAAGACGAGCCGTTCGCACAAGACGGCGACACAGATTTTCAGATTGTCGATCAGGCGGCGGATGCAGAAGACGCCCTGTACGACATGTATGTGGAGGAGACGGACGTTTCCCCTGAAACCGAGGTTGCAGCTCCGTCCCCGGATACAGCCGCCTCAACGCCCTCGTCCGACAACGGCGCGCCCGCCATCGAACCGCCCTATGAGAAACCAACAGCGTTTGAGGCGAACGAAGCGGAACCTACCGACCCGCACACCAAGACCCTTGACGATTTACGCGACGCCGGCGCGGAGTTGCGCGACCTGCAGGAGGGCCTGAAACGCCAGGAAGAAGCTGAAGCGCCCTTGGTCAACGCCGACAGCCAGGAAGACAGCGAGCCGGCGCCGCAAAAAAAGGGCTTCTTCAGCCGTCTGAAGGAGGGATTGTCAAAATCGACGGCCAAACTGGCCGATGGCGTTGCAGGCATATTCGCAAAAGCAAAGCTCGACGACGACACATTGGAGGAACTTGAGGACCTTCTTATTACGGCCGATCTCGGCGTCGCCGCCGCCTCAAGGGTCGCCGAAGCCCTCGCCAAAGACCGCTACGACAAAGATATATCAGACGCTGAGGTGCGCGCCGTTCTCGCCGAAGAGGTCGCCAAAACGCTTGAACCTCTGGAGCGGTCCTTGAGCGTGAGCGCCGATTTAAAGCCACACGTCATTTTAATGACCGGGGTGAACGGCGCCGGCAAGACCACAACCATCGGCAAGCTTGCGCAAAAGTTTAAAGCCGAGGGTAAATCCGTCATGCTCGCCGCCGGCGATACGTTCCGGGCCGCCGCCATAGAACAACTCCAAGTTTGGGGGGAGCGGGTCGGCGCCCAGGTGATTGCAAAAAATGTCGGCGCCGACGCCGCAGGTCTCGCCTACGACGCCCTGGAGGCGGCGAAAGCCCAGGGGGTCGACGTTCTTATGATCGACACCGCCGGCCGCCTGCAAAACAAGCGCGAACTGATGGACGAGCTCGCCAAAGTGGTGCGCGTCATTAAAAAGCTGGACCCGGACGCCCCCCACGACGCCGTTTTGGTGCTGGACGCCACCGTGGGTCAGAACGCCCTGTCGCAGGTGGAGGTGTTCAAGGACGTCGCCGGCGTTACAGGTCTTATTATGACGAAGTTGGACGGCACGGCGCGGGGCGGCGTTCTGGTGGCACTCGCCGACCGGTTTGCGCTGCCGATCCATTATATAGGCGTCGGGGAACAGGCGGAGGATCTGCAAGCCTTCGATGCACAGGCGTTTTCAAAGGCGCTGGCCGGCGCAGACGCATAAAGGAAAAGAGCCCTATGACAACCGCTCCCAAAGGCCTTAGCCCGCAAGAAAAACTCGCCACAGAATTCGGCCCCCTCGCCCTATGGCTCGGCGCCTATTTCGCCGCACCGCGATTTCTGCCGATCCCTGAGGGTCGCGAAATTTTTTACGCCCTCGGCGTGTTCATGGCCGCTTTCGCCGTCGCCTTCGCCTACACGTTCATCAAAGAGAAAAAAGTGTCCCCCGTTTTATTGGTGAGCGGCATCATCGTCGCGATCACCGGCGGGCTGACATTTTTGTTCCAGGATCGGATTTTCACCTATATCAAGCCGACGCTCACCAATACGACCTTCGCGCTCATTCTTACAGGCGGACTGCTCTCCGGGCGGCTCTTCATAAAAATGCTGTTCGCCCAGGCGTTTCAGATGCCAGATCCGGCCTGGCGCACCCTCACCTGGCGTTTTGTCGGGTTTTTCATTTTCCTCGCGGTGCTGAACGAGGTTGTCTGGCGATACGTCACATATGGCATGGGATGCGACCCGACGGTCTTGCCGAACGATCAAAAATGTGACGGAGAAGGCATCTGGGTGAACTTCAAAGCGTTCGGCGTTTTACCGCTCACCCTCTTGTTCACAGGGCTCCAGGCGCCCTTCCTCATGAAACATATGGTCGATGAAAAGCCGAATGCAGCAGAAGAAACGCCTGAGGCGGACAAGGCGCACGCTTTAACAGCGCCGCCACCGAGCGACACTAGCGCCGACGGCGACGCCGAAGCCCCGCCGCGACCGGACGCGGCGCAATAACCCCGTGCGGGTATGATCTTTTTTTATTCCGACACGTTCGATCTCAACCTGCCTGACGGGCACCGCTTTCCAGGGCGCAAATACGGCATGCTTCGCAAACGCCTTCTTGACGAAGGCGTTTTGCGCGAAGCGCAACTTCGCCTGTCTCCGGCCGCCGCGCGCAAGGATATTCTGCGCGCCCACGACGCCGCCTATGTGGGGGCGATCGAAACCGGCCGGATCGACCCGGCGGCCATGCGGCGCATCGGCTTCCCCTGGAGTCTCAGTCTCGTAGAGCGCACAAAAGCGACCATCGGCGGCGCCATTGCGGCCGCAGAACACGCCCTGGAACATGGGCTGTCCGGACAACTGGCCGGCGGCACGCACCACGCCCACAGGGATTTTGGCTCTGGATATTGCGTGTTCAACGATTTCGCCGTCGCCGCCTTGCGGCTTCTGGCCGAAGGACGCGTGCGGCGCATCGCAATTATCGACCTGGACGTGCACCAGGGCGACGGCAACGCCGCCATCCTCACCCCGCATCCGGATGTTTTCGTTTTAAGCATCCACGGGGCGAAAAACTTCCCCTTCCGCAAACCCCCATCGGATCTTGACGTTGGTTTGCCCGACGGCGTCGAAGACGAAGCATACCTTAAAGCTCTGCAAGAGGCGTTGCCCGCCGCTTTTGACTTCAAGCCCGACCTTATTCTCTACCAGGCCGGCGTCGATCCGTTGAAAGAGGACCGGCTCGGCCGATTTGCATTGACCTATGACGGATTGATGAAACGCGACCGTATTGTGCTGGAAACAGCATGTGCGAAGGGCGTTCCGGTGTCCATGGCGATTGGCGGGGGATATGCAGATCCGATTGACGCATCCGTCAGGGCCTACGCGAACACCTATCGCGTCGCCAAAGCGATCTATGCATTTTGACCTCGCATTCAAAAGGGTCATCGCTTCAATCGGATGTGAGACGACGCCTTCAGGTCTTGTTTTTGCGCGTTTCCGGACGACTGACCGCACACACTTGGCCTTGGAACGCTTAAAACACCGTTTGCGCCTCATTTTATTGAACGCAAGAGGCGAAAACAGTTCTCAGTCTCTATGATCGGCGCCCCGCGGGCGGTGAACCGGTGAGTCGCTTCACCTGCAATGCGCTCTAATCCTTGTCACAGGACCAGGCGATAATCGATTTTCGTGTTCTACGGATTGGCGAAAGGCGGAAAGTCCGGCATGCCTTTGGTTTGGCGATAATGCTCTAAAGCCCATTTTACGCTTGGAAATGCGAGATCCGCCCACGGGATGTCGTCCCACAGATAAAGTTCCACCGCCTCGCTTTCCGGGCCCGCTCCAATCGCGTCATTTGTAAGACGCGCCCTGTAGAACAGCTGCACCTGGCTTATCCTTGGAATGGCGTAAACCGCCAACAGACGATCGATCTCAATGTCCGCCAGAGCCTCCTCATGGGCTTCGCGCCGCGCGCCGTCCTCAGGCGTCTCGTTCAGCTCCAAAAACCCCGCCGGAAGCGTCCAAAAGCCTTTTCGCGGCTCTATGGCGCGCTTGCATAACAGAATACGGTCCCCCCGGACTGTCACAGAACCGACGACTATTTTCGGGTTTTGATAATCGACAAAACCGCAGGTGCGGCATACCGATCGCTCCATGTTGTCGCCGGGCGGAACGATTCGGTGAAATCGAGGCGAAATCGGCTCTTTTTTGCTGTCTGAGGGGGGCTGATTGTCTGTCATGCCCTGATAATAGTCTGAAAACGGCCTTTGACGATGCTTTTGATGTTGCAAGTCGACTAAAAAAACGATAATTCCGTCCGTAAAGCGCATTTTGAACGATTTTTTACTTGATTTTGCCGCAAACTGAGTACAAGCAAGTCTTTATTAACCTTCTTACGTCAAACCATTCACCGTCTGGGCGCTGATGACGAGCTGATATTATCAGATTTTTTCTCTAGCTCATCTCAATGCGCCATAGGCAAACATTCCGGGGGAAGCTGTCCTCAAGCGAACTTTCCGGGAGCAACGCCAAAACCACGAAAGGGAATATCGTTATGGCGAAGTACAACCTTAAAACCTCTCCCGGCCACCTCCTGCGCCGGGCGCAGCAATACGCGCACGACCTTTATGCTAAGGAAGTCGGCAAAACCGGCCCGACGCAGCGTCAATTCGCCGTCCTGCACGTTGTTTCTGAAAATCCTGGCCTCAGCCAAACGGATCTCGTCCGCCACACGGGCATCGACCGTTCTACACTGGCCGATATGATTTCGCGTCTGATCAAAAAGGGCTATCTGTCCCGTCAACGCACGAAAACGGACGCGCGCGCGAACGCCGTTCAAATTACGGCCGCCGGCAAGCGCGTTTTGACGTCCGCTGCGCCGAAAGTCACGAAGTCTGAAACGGCTGTTATGAAGTTGCTGCCTGCGACGCAACAGTCCGCGTTCATGAAGGCTCTGTCCTCTTTTGCTGAAGCACTCGACAAGATCGAGGCGGAAGCGGCTGCGCCGAAAAAGCGCAAGGCGCCGGCAAAGCGCAAAGCTGCGACAAAGAAAAAAGCCGCCGCCAAGAAAAAAGCGCCAGCTAAGAAAAAGGCGCCAGCTAAGAAAAAAGCACCGGCAAAGCGTAAGGCGCCAGCCAAACGCAAAGCCGCAACGGCGCGTCGTACGACGAAGCGCACGACCCGCAAAGTCACACGCGGCCGTAAGAAGTAAGATCCAGGCCTTTCAAAGCCTGAAACGGAACGCCGCCGGACCTATCCGGCGGCGTTTTTTGTATTGGCGATCCGCTCTCCCATAGCTACTGTACATATATGTACATTTTAAGGGGAGATACAGGACATGCGTTTTCTAAAAAAAGCCGGACCGCAATCCGCCCTGGCTGCTGCCGTCAGCGCGGTGAGTTTTTTACTACAACCAGCGCACGCAGATCTAAGCGGACCGGGCGAGCCGCTCACCGTAAACTGGTATCATGGCGCGGAAAACCTGCAGCCCGTTGTCGACGCCTACACGGAAGAGACAGGCGAAACGGTCGTCGTCACCAACGATTACGACACATTCACCACCGATGTGCTGCTTGTTTCCGATTATAAGGGCCTTACTGAGGGCAAGAAATTCAAACACTTTCAACTTCTAAAATCCGACTACGCCGACAAGGTCGTGCCGCCACAGTGGCGCGACAGGGACGGATACTGGGTGGGCGTCGTTCTGCGCGCCCGGGCGCCGATTTACAACAAAACCCTTGTTAGCGCAGAAGATGCGCCGAAATCATGGTTCGACCTCGCCGATCCGAAATGGAAGGGACAGGTGGCGCTCCGGGGCGCGGACAATGTCTATAACCGTTCTCTCCTCGCCTGGATGATCCATCATTACGGGGAGGAGCGGGCGCGCGCCTGGGCGAAAGGCGTTTTCGCCAACGCCGGCGCATCGCCGACTTATCTTGGAGACAGCGCCAACGCGGTTCGCGTTTCAAAAGGCGAAAAACGGCTGGGTTTCATGAACACCTACTATCTCGGCTACATGCAAGGTCCCTTGACGGAGAAATATGGCAAAGAAATCACGGACAATGTCGGCATCGCCTGGACCGACAATGACGACCTTGGTCAGCAAGTAAATGTCACCGGCGCCGCCATCCATGACGATACGGAAAAACCGGAGGAGGCGCGCGCCTTCATCGAATGGCTGCTGACGGAAAAAGGCCAGCGCCTGCTGAGCGAATATGTTTTCAAATATCCCGTACGTCAGGATGTAGAGCCGTCGGAGTATCTGAAATCCCTCGGCGCATTCCGCCCGGACGACACCGATTTGAATGACCTGCAGTATTATTATGACCGGGTCGATCAGATTTATGACGACATCGGCTGGGGCAAACCCTGGTAGACAGCGAGGCATCGCCGCAAGACATAGCAAAACTCTTTCGTAAGCTAAAACCTTGCGATCACGCCCCCTTCCGTCGGCGTCCTTTTCGTTTGGCGCCGGCGCCCTTGGGCGTTGAGCGCAAGGTCGACACGCCGCCTTGAGATTTCCGTATGCGGCCTTCGCTGGCGTCGGCGACCCGCGCCTCCACCGCCGATTGGCGGGCGAGCGGATCGTCGGCCACCGCCAGCTCCGTTTCCTGCAGACGTTTGATTTCATCGCGCAGGCGCGCCGCCTCCTCGAACTCCAGATTGCCGGCGGCCTCGCGCATTTGCGCCTCCAGATGATCGAGGTGCGCACGCAGGTTCGCGCCCACCATCGGCCCGTCGTCGCCGCCCTCGGCGATCCCTTTGTCGACACGCACATGGTCGCGCTCATACACGCTGTCGAGAATATCGGCGATGTTGCGCTTAATGCTTTGGGGCGTGATGCCGTGTTCTTTATTATAGTCGAGTTGCTTTTCCCGGCGGCGTTCGGTTTCCGCCAAAGCCCGCTCCATGGAGCCGGTCATGGCGTCGCCGTAAAGAATAACGCGGCCGTCGACGTTCCGGGCCGCCCGTCCAATGGTCTGCACAAGGGAGGTTTCGGAGCGCAAAAACCCTTCCTTGTCCGCATCGAGAATGGCCACGAGCTGACATTCGGGGATATCGAGCCCCTCGCGCAGCAAATTGATGCCCACGAGCACGTCGAACACGCCGAGGCGCAAATCGCGGATGATCTCGATCCGCTCCAGCGTGTCGATGTCGGAGTGCATATAGCGGACCTTCACGCCCTGCTCGTGCATATATTCCGTCAAATCCTCCGCCATCCGCTTTGTAAGCACCGTGATGAGGGCGCGGCCGCCTTTCTTGGCGACGTCTTTCACCTCGGCGATGACGTCGTCCACCTGGCTGAACCCGTCCTTTGAGACCGGGCGCACCTCCGTCGGCGGATCGACAAGGCCCGTGGGCCGGATCACCTGTTCGGTGAACACCCCTTGGGTGCGCTCCAGCTCCCAGGGGCCGGGCGTGGCGGAGACATGGACCGTCTGGGGGCGCATCGCCTCCCACTCCTCGAACTTCAAGGGCCGGTTGTCCATGGCCGAGGGCAAGCGGAAACCGTATTGGGCGAGGGTGCGTTTGCGGTTGAAGTCGCCGCGGAACATGGCGCCGATCTGGGGCACGGTGACGTGGCTTTCGTCCACGAAAATCAGGGCGTTGTCCGGCAAATACTCGAACAGGGTCGGCGGCGGCTCTCCGGGTTTGCGGCCCGTGAGGTACCGGGAGTAGTTTTCGATGCCGGCGCAGGCGCCCGTCGCCTCCATCATTTCCAGATCGAACTGGGTGCGTTGCTCCAGGCGCTGGGCCTCCAGCAGCATGCCGTCGGCCTGCATCGCCTCTAGCGTTTCCTGCAGCTCTTTCTTGATGCCGCTGATCGCCTGCTGCAGCGTCGGCCGCGGCGTCACGTAGTGGGAATTGGCGTAGAGGCGCACCTGTTCTAGATCCGATGTCTTTTTCCCCGTCAACGGATCGAATTCGACGAGCCCCTCCACCTCGTCTCCGAACATGGAGACGCGCCAGGCGCGATCCTCATAGTGGGCCGGGAAAATCTCAATGACATCGCCGCGCACCCGGAACGTTCCCCGGGCGAAGGCCGCGTCGTTGCGGCGGTACTGCAAAGCGACAAGATCGGCCAGCAACTGCCTTTGCGCGATCGCCTGTCCGACGTTCAAATCAAATGTCATCGCGGTGTAGGTTTCAACCGAGCCGATGCCGTAAATGCAGGACACGGAGGCGACGATGATGACGTCATCCCGCTCCAGGATCGACCGCGTCGCCGAGTGCCGCATCCGGTCGATCTGTTCATTGATCGAGCTTTCTTTCTCGATATAGGTGTCCGTTCGCGGAACGTAAGCCTCAGGCTGATAGTAGTCGTAATAGGAAACGAAATATTCGACGGCGTTGTTCGGGAAGAAGGACTTAAACTCCCCGTACAACTGCGCCGCCAGGGTTTTGTTGTGGGCGAGGACGAGGGCGGGCCGCTGAGTCGCCTCAATCACTTTCGCCATGGTGAAGGTCTTGCCGGAACCGGTGACGCCGAGAAGCACCTGATCGGTCTCATGCTCGCCGACGCCGCCCACAAGATCGGCGATGGCGCCCGGCTGGTCTCCGGCGGGCTCATAATCGGAGACCACTTCGAACCGTTTGCCGCCCAGCATCTTTTCAGGGCGGTCCGGCCTGTGCGGCGTCCAGACCGGCGCATGGGTCTCATGATAAGCGGCGACGGAATTGGTGAATTTTGAAAGGTTGGCTTGATCGGACATGTCGCTAATATGCGTGCGCGCGCGGCGAAGAACCAGAGGGCCGCGCTGGTGAAACCAGAGGAAAAGGCTTAAGACGCTGTCCAAGCTGGATTTTTGGGGCGTTAGGGGCGT
This sequence comes from Pseudomonadota bacterium, assembly GCA_039183635.1. Lineage (GTDB taxonomy): Bacteria > Pseudomonadota > Alphaproteobacteria > Caulobacterales > Parvularculaceae > JBCDBL01. The sequence goes on along the minus strand of JBCDBL010000073.1, from coordinate 3,304 downwards.
TATGGCGAGAGTTGCGTTAGCACATGGGGCGGCCGCGCTCGCCCTTTTCGGTTGCGCTGAAACCTGGACCGGCCCGTTCGGCGCGAATCAGGCCGGCGGGCTTCAATCTGGCGACATGGTCGTCGCCATACCCGTTGCGCCGGCCGCCGTAAAATCACGTCGCACGCCAATGCCTGAAGACCTGGCGGCGTTGCCGACGCCGCGGGTGAAACCGGTGCAGACATTTCCCCTCGCTGAGCTTGTGGGCGAGACGCCGGATGCTGTCGGACAACGACTTGGCGCGCCAGATGAGATAAAAACAGACAGTCCCGCGCTCACTTGGGTCTTCGCAAATGAGCTCTGCACCCTTAGAGTGGCGTTCTACGCTTCCGTTGAGGAAGAGAATTATCGCGCGCTGCAGTACGCCGTCGCTCCGGCCGAGGGGGGGGAGATTGGCGGCGATGCGGCCGGTTCGCCGGATGCAGAGCGCGCTTGTTTGGAGAAGGTCCTTGTCCGCGCCGCAAACCGATAGCTTAAGCCCCCGCCCCTACGATCCCCACAACGCCACGCGCCCGGACACAGCAGTCCGAATCGCAGTCGTCGACGATGACGATTTGTTCCGCGAATCGATCACCGCAAACCTCGCCGATGCAGGTTTCGACGCCGAGGCTTACGCCTGCGGCCCTGATTTCCTCGCCGCCGTGGACGACCTGCAGCCGGCTGTCGTCCTTCTGGACTGGAAGATGCCCGAGATGAACGGCATCGACGTCCTGAAAGCCCTGCGCGACGGCGGCGACGACAGCCCTGTCATTTTTCTCACCGTATTATCGGAGCAAATCTACGAAGAGGCGGCGCTGGCCGGCGGCGCCGTGGACTTTGTGGAGAAGTCCCGCAGCTTCTCCATCATTTTGAAGCGCATCAAAATGATCACCGAAGGTGTGAAAGGCGCCCCCCGGTCGGAAACCGGCCCCGCCGCAGACGTCGCCGCCATCGGACAGCTGGAAATCAATCGCAAAACCCAGCGCGCCCTGTGGCGCGGGGAGATGGTCGAGCTTACCCTGGCGGAGTTCCGCATTCTCGCCCGTCTCACCCAAACCCCGGGAGAGGACGTCAGCTATCGCGATCTATACGACCAGGTCCATGGCGAAAACTTCGTCGCCGGCCATGGGGAGAGCGGCTACAAAACCAATGTCCGGGCGATGATCAAACGCATCCGCGGTAAATTTAAAGCGATCGACGACGAGTTCGACGCCATCGCCAACTATCCGGGCTTCGGATACAAATGGGACGCTTAAGGCGGTCTTCAGGAGTAATCTGTTCGCCGCTTGCTGTTCTTTCCTTCGCCTGCGGCTCGCTCAACCGTTTTTGGCGTAAACAGATCTTTTCCTCCCCCGCGCGCGGGGGAGGTGTCGGCGTAGCCGACGGAGGGGGCCGGGGTACTTCATCTTGCCCCTATTGTAATATTTTGTACGGCGACCGCCCCCTTCGACCGCTGCGCGGCCACTTCCCCCGCGCGCGGGGGAAGAAGAAAATCATGCCTTTTACATATAATCTGCACGCCTTACACGGCGTCGGACCCCTCTGAACAAACGGCGATTTACGACATGACCACACCGATCGCCGCACGCAAGTCGAAACGACGGGGCATTCTGTCCGTCTTCAGCTCCGTCGCCTTTAAAACCGCAACCCTCGTCCTTGTCTTCGTCCTTGTGCCGATTTTGTTGTACGGGCAATTCGTAAGGCTTGATACCGCAAAAAACAGCCTCATCATCGACAGCGTCAAACGCGAGGGGGAGCTTGTCCGCCAGTCCCTGCAACCGATTTTCGACGGCTTCGAGACCACCTCGCCGGAGGAGGTCCAGGCCGCCGTCGACCGCCTGCGCGATCCGTTCCGCTCCATCAAGGTGATTTTCCGCACCGCCGCCACGGAAGGGGAGCCGCAATTTTACTATATCGCCGCAAGCCCGCCAGTGGAGCCGGACCTTCTCGCCGTCGAGCTCCAGGGCCTGCGCGACACCGGCGTGTTCTCCAGCGCAGAAGAGTCCTGCGAAGGCGGCGCGCCGCTTGCGGACGAATATGTAAACGCCGCCGGTGGGGCGGAGATCCTCGCCTCGATCACGCCGTATTTTTCCGGCGGACGCTGCTGGATCATCGTCACTTCGTATGTTTTGGACGCCCTGCCCCAGGCGACGTCGTTGCAGCCGTTCTGGCGCGACCGGGGCTTTCTCGTCTCCGTTGCCGGCTATGGCGCGGCGGTTTTGTTCGTCATCTGGCTGCTGACGGATATGTGGCGGGGAGTGACGGGCTTCGCCGGTGCGGCGCGGCGCGTGCGGGCCGGAACGTCAGGACGGCGCACGTTTTTACAAACGACCCAGGTGCCAGAACTCACCCCGGTCGCCCAGGAGCTTGACCGTCTTGTGGATGCGCTTGAGACCTCCAAACGCCTGATGAAAGACGCCGCGGAAGAGAACGCCCACGCCCTGAAAACCCCCCTGGCCGTCATCGCCCAGGCGCTGGAGCCCCTGCGCTCCGACGATCCTGAAAAACGCAAACGGGCTGAACGCAGCGTCGATCTCATTGATATGTCCGTACAGCGTATGGATGAATTGATTTCCGCCGCCAGGGACCTTGAGAGCCTCGCCGCCGATACGATCGAACCGGCCATCGGCCCCGTAGACGTCGGCGCCCTCGTCTCTGACGTCGCCGACAGCTACGCCGCCGTCGCCCGGGAGCGGCAGATCCGCATTGTTCAGACGATTGCGCCGAACCTGAAGATCACCGCTGCGCCGCGCCTTATCCGCGCCGCCCTGGAAAACGTCATCGACAATGCTTTGCTGTTCTCCCCCGACGGCGGCGACATCGATATCGCCACATCCGCTGAAGACAACGGCGTCCGCCTTGAAATCGCCGACAAGGGCCCTGGCGTTCCGGAAACCTACCTCGCCAGTATTTTCCAACGCTATTTCACCCGCCGTCAGGCTGCCGCGGACCCACGCGCGGCAACCAGCGCCGGCCAGGGCGTCGGCCTGTGGATCGTCCGCCGCAATATCGAAGCGAACGGCGGCCGCGTATCCGCCCACAACCGCAAAGGCGGCGGGCTCGCCATCGAGATGTTCCTGCCCTTCGCGCCGGACGCGGCTTAAAGCTGCGTCGCTTTCACTGAAAACGCTGCGTTCGTTTAAGTTTTTGTTTGACGTATTTGCAGCCCCGCTTTTCCGGCAATCTAGGGCTTGTTGAGATTCAGAGTTGTTCCGTCATCCCGGACGTTACACGCGCCCAAAACCCATAGGTTTTGGCGTGCGCGTGTTAGCGCCGGGATCTGTCT
>JBCDBL010000072.1:0-22287 GCA_039183635.1 Pseudomonadota bacterium | reverse complement strand
CCATTTGGCGCCAGAACGCTTATAAGAACGCGTTGAAACAATGGGCTTTTGCGTTCCGTAGACGCATAAAGGCGGCGGTATGGCAGTTTTGGTGACAGGCGGGGCGGGGTACATCGGCTCCCATATGGCCTGGGCGTTACTCGACGCCGGCGAACAAACGGTTGTTCTCGACAACCTGTCCACAGGTTATGAAGGTCTTATCCCGCCCCAGGCGGTCAAGATCTTAGGCGATGTCGGCGATACTGATCTGGTGGAGGGTGTCATCGCTGATCATGGGATCACCGCCGTTATTCATTTCGCCGGGTTTATTCGTGTGAACGAAAGCGTGCGCGAGCCGTTAAAGTATTACCGCAGCAATCTGACCAATAGCTTCAATCTGATCGAAACATGCATCAAAGGCGGGGTGAAAAAGTTCATTCTCTCGTCTACGGCGTCTGTTTATGGAGAACCTGAGCGCACGCCCGTCGCAGAGGATGTGCGTTTAAAACCGATCACGCCTTATGGGGCGTCTAAGGCCATGGTCGAACGCATTTTGGAGGATGTCGCGCGGACCTGCGACTTATCCTACGCGTGCCTGCGTTATTTCAATGTCGCCGGCGCGGACCCCAAACTACGCTCCGGCCAGGTTGGCAAACCGACGCACCTTATTAAGATTGCAGCGCAAGTGGCGGCTGGTTTGCGCGATGATATGCAAATTTTTGGCTACGATTATCCAACAGCGGACGGCACCTGCATTCGCGATTATGTCCATGTCTCCGATCTCGTCGGCGCGCATATGGCCGCCCTGAGACGGCTCGATGCTGACGGCGGGCGACCGCTGGTTCTAAATTGCGGCTACGGCCGCGGCTTTTCAGTGCGCGAAGTGATCGCCGCTGTGGAGCGGGTGACGGGGCGGGCCATGAATGTCGACGCCGCCCCGCGCCGGGAGGGCGACCCGCCCCAGCTTGTGGCCGACACCGCCGCCATCCGGTCCCGGCTCGATTGGACGCCGCAATACGACGATCTCGATTTTATTGTCCGCACGGCGATTGAATGGGAAGAAAAACTCGCCTCCCTCGAAGGCGCTGCGGCATGACGGCGGCGATCATCATTCCCGCCCGCTACGCCTCCACGCGTCTGCCGGGCAAGCCTTTGTTGGCGGAGACCGGCCGGCCGTTGATCGCCCATGTGTATGAGCGGGCGGCGGCCGCCAAAGACGCCGATCGGGTCATCGTCGCCACCGACGATGAGCGTATCTTAAAAGCGGTGCGAGATTTTGGCGGGGAGGCGGTGATGACGCGCGCCGACCACGCCAGCGGATCGGAGCGCGCGGCGGAGGCCGCAGCCGATATAGACGCCGATATCATCGTGAACGTGCAAGGCGACGAGCCTGAGATCGAGCCCGCCGCTATAGACCTTTTAATCGACACCCAGCGCCGCTCCGGCGCGTTCGCGTCAACTCTTGTTTGTCCGTTTGCGGAGGGCCTTACGGAGGGCCCTGGCTCCCCAACGGACCCGTCCTGTGTAAAGGCTGTTCTCTCATCGGAAAAAGACGGGCTTCGGCACGCCCTTTATTTTTCCCGCGCCCTGGCGCCTTATCCGCGGGCGGACGGCGGCGCGGTGCGCCGTGCGCAGGATTGGCGCCTACACCTCGGCGTTTACGCCTTCTCCCGCGACAGCCTCATGCGGTTCGCCGCCGCGCCGCCGGGCCGTCTTGAGCAAGTTGAGAGCCTCGAACAGCTGCGCATTTTAGAGATGGGGGAGCGCATCGCCGTTGCGCTTGTGGACAAAGGGGCCCCCGGGGTCGATACGCCGGAGGATTATGCGGCGTTTGTAAAGCGTGCGTTGGGCTAAGATCTCGCCTTTTTCGCAACGCGCTGGGATGACGCGCCTTCATTTTGCGGGTATGTGACGCATCTACAGATATAAGCAAAAGGCGACAAAGACGATGACGACGTTAGCGATGATCCGCCACGGCCAGAGCCAGTGGAATTTGGAGAACCGGTTCACCGGCTGGGTGGACGTGGACCTGACCGAGGAGGGACGGGCCCAGGCCAGGAAATCCGGCGCGCTGTTAAAGGCGCTCAATGTCGAGTTCGATTGCGCCTACGTGTCCGTATTGAAGCGCGCCCTGCGCACGCTGTGGATCGCCCTTGACGAGATGGACCGCATGTATCTTCCGCAGACGTCCGATTGGCGTTTGAACGAGCGGCATTATGGCGGTTTGACAGGGCTCGACAAGGCGGAGACGGCCGAAAGGCATGGGGCGGACCAGGTGAAAATCTGGCGCCGCTCTTTCGATACGCCGCCCCCGCAGATGGCGCCTGACGCCGCCGACAATCCCAACAAGGATCCGCAATACGCCAGGCTTGATCCGGCGCTGCTGCCGACGACGGAGTCCCTCAAAACAACCCTCGACCGGGTTTTGCCGTACTGGCGCAGCGACATAGCGCCGCGGGTCGAAGCCGGTGAGAACCTCATCATCGCCGCCCACGGCAACTCCCTGCGCGCCCTCGCCAAGGAGATTTTCGCGGTCAGCGACGACGACATCATGGGGGTTGAAATTCCCACAGGAAATCCGCTGGTTGTGGAGTTCGCCCCGGGCGGTTTGAACGTTCAGACAGCACGGTACCTGGATGAAGAGCGCGCCACGCCTCTGCCGAAAATTTAACGTCTGCCAGCGGCGCGCGCCTGCGGCGGGCTTGCCTGCAAGATCTGTATTTTTGGCGTTTTCAGCCTCGACCGCGGCCGATTTGCTGCTATGTAACCTTTTAAACTTTAAAAGCTTTCGAGTCGCACGCCCATGAGCGAAGTCGTTTACGCAAAACCTGTCGCCCACGCTTATAATACCGCCAGCGTTCGGGACTATTTCGATCTGTTAAAACCCCGGGTCATGTCCCTTGTGGTGTTCACCGCGCTTGTCGGCATGCTCGCCGCACCGGGAGAGGCGAACCCCGTGCTCGCCGCAGTGTCGCTGCTGGCGATCGCTGTCGGCGCCGGCGCGTCCGGCGCGCTCAACATGTGGTTCGACGCCGACATCGACGGCAAAATGGCCCGCACGCGCCGTCGCCCTGTGCCGGCCGGCCGCATTGGAAAATCCGAGGCGGCGGGCTTCGGCGGCGCCATGGCGGCGTTGTCGGTTCTGCTCTTGGCGCTCGCGTCCAACTATCTGGCCGCCGTTCTCCTTGCAGCGACAATCGGGTTTTATGTCCTTGTCTATACAATGTGGCTGAAGCGCCGCACGCCCCAGAACATCGTCATCGGCGGGGCGGCCGGCGCGGCGCCGCCCGTGATCGGCTGGGCCGCCGTGACCGGGGAGGTGACGCTTACCCCATTGGCTTTCTTTCTTATTATTTTTATGTGGACGCCGCCCCATTTTTGGGCGTTGAGCTTGTACAAAGCCGGCGACTATGAGGCGGCCGGCGTTCCCATGCTGCCGGTGGTGAAGGGGGAGGCGCAGACACGGCGCCACATCTGGATTTATTCGTTGCTGCTTGTTCCGGTGACGTTTGCGCCCCTATTCCTTGGCGCGGCTGGTCTTGCCTATGGTGCGGCGGCTGCGGTCGGCGGGGCGATATTTCTCGTACTCGCCTTTCGAGTGCGCCGGGGGCCTCAGACACTGGCTGAGGAGAACGACAGGTCTCTTTACGAAGTGGCTGCGGCGAATCGCGCAGCGCGCAACCTGTTCGCTTTTTCGATATTATATCTATTTATGTTGTTCGCCGCCCTGTTGGCTGAACATGCGTTCGGTTGGGCTTAGTAAAGAAGAAAACAATGACCCATGACGCGCCGCATGACGCGCCGCCGAAATCAACGGCGCATGTGCTGACCGAGGAGGAGCGCAAACGGCGCGACCGCCGCAACCTCGCTATCGCCGGTCTTATCGTCGGGTTCATCGTTCTTGTATATTTGGTCACCATGATGCGTCTGGCCGCCAATGTTTCGGCCGGAGCGTCGTAAAGGGGGTCCCATGCTTTCCCGCAATGTTCGTACGGCTTTGATGTGCGCCGCCGGCGTCGCCGGCATGATCGGCATGTCCTATGCCGCCGTTCCGCTTTATGACGCCTTTTGCCGTGTTACGGGGTTCGGCGGGACAACCCAGCGGGCCGAAAAAGAAGCCGATACAGTGCTTGAGCGCGCGGTCACTGTCCGCTTTGACGCCAATACCGCCCGAGGCATGTCCTGGTCCTTCGCTCCGCAGCAGGTCTCCCAAACTCTGAAAGTCGGGGAGACGGGGCTCGCTTTCTACAAGGCGTCCAACCCCACCGGCCGGCCGATTATGGGTACGGCGACGTTCAATGTCTCGCCAGCCAAAGCGGGTGTTTATTTCAAGAAAATTGAGTGCTTTTGCTTTCAGGAGCAGATCCTGAACCCCGGCGAAAGCATGGATATGCCTGTAACTTATTACGTTGATCCGTCGATTGCGGAGAACCCCTATCTTGACGATGTTGCGACCATCACCTTGTCCTACACCTTTTTCGAGGTCGAGGATGGGGAGATGAAGCTGGCGTCGCGGTGAGGTCGCCGCGACATTTCGGCCTATTTGAGTTCTGGAAATCGTAACCGACCCGCGTTACACACGGGATAAACAGCCCTTGCATAAACGGCGCGCAGCCGCCGTACGCGACAAGAACCGAGAGGCGACGCCATGGCCGGAGCAGCCGTCAAACACGATTATCATCTGGTGAACCCTAGCCCTTGGCCCCTGGTGGGCTCGGCCGGCGCCGCCATTATGGCGGTGGGCGCCGTGGCGTGGATGCAAACCGACGTCGGCGGGCTGTTCGGCGTTTCGGGCCCCTGGTTGTTTCTCATCGGCCTCGGCGTCGTTTTGTACACCATGTTCGGTTGGTGGCGCGACATTGTGAAAGAAAGCCTGTCCGGCGAGAGCGACACGCCGGTCATCCGCCTGGGACTGCGTTACGGCATGATCCTGTTCATCGCCTCGGAGGTGATGTTTTTCGTCGCCTGGTTCTGGTCTTACTTTAACACCGCTCTATTCCCCGGCGCCATGGGCGGCATAACGCTCGCCAGCGGCGACCCGTTGCTTGTGGACGCTGCGGTCGGCATCGGCGCGAACGAGGTGTTCCTTGAGGGGGCCGAAGCGCAAATGGGCAATTACGCCCGCTCCCTGTTCACCGGCGACCATTGGCCGCCAAGCGGAGTTGAGACGTTAAGCCCCTGGCAGCTGCCGCTTATAAATACGGTGATCCTCCTGTTGTCCGGCACGACCGTCACCTGGGCCCACCACGCTGTGCAGCACGGCGATAAGGAAGGTGTTGTCCAGGGTCTCATTATCACCGTTTTGCTCGGCGTTTTCTTTTCCGCTCTGCAAGCTTTTGAATACTACGAAGCGCTGCACCTCGACCTGTTCACCTTCGGCGGACAGATTTACGGCGCAAACTTCTTCATGGCGACGGGGTTCCATGGCGCCCACGTCATTATCGGGACGATCTTCCTGTTCGTGTGTCTTCTGCGCGCCATGCAAAATCATTTCACGCCGGAGCGGCATTTCGGTTTCGAAGCCGCCGCTTGGTACTGGCATTTTGTTGACGTTGTATGGCTGTTCCTGTTCGCTGTGATTTACCTCACCGGCACAGGCTTCGGCGCCGCGGCGCACTAGCGGGGACGGTGGGACGGATGACTGATCGCGTCCCCGTTTCACCCTATGTGGCGGGCCTAAGGGGCGCCTGCCCCCGGTGCGGCGAAGGCAAGCTCTTCAAGGGGTTTTTGGGCGTCCAGGACCGTTGCGGCTTTTGCGGATTGTCGTTTGACCAAGTCGATTCCGGCGACGGGCCCGCCGTGTTCGTCATGTTCATTGTCGGGTTTATCGTGGTTGCGGCGGCGCTGTTCGTGGAGGTGTCCTACGCGCCGCCCCTGTGGGCGCACATGGCGCTTTGGTTCCCCCTGACGGCCGCGCTTTCGGGCCTCATGCTGAGGCCGATGAAGGCGACGATGATCGCGCTCCAGTATCACCACAAAGCCGCCGAAGGGGTTTTGGACGAGTAGGGCCGCGTCGGCGCATCCGAAAGGACGAGGGAAGACGAATACCTCCATGACGTTTCGACCGGCCCCATGGCTCACACTTTTCACCGTTCTCGGCCTTATCGTGCTGGTCAATCTCGGCGTCTGGCAGATGCGCCGCCTTGACTGGAAAGAAGATCTTATTGAGACCGTGGAACGGCGCATGTCTTCCGCGCCGGTCGCCCTGGACGGCGCCCTTAATGCAAGTTCAGGCGGTGCAGGGGTTGCGTATCTTCCGATGACGGCGTCGGGCGTCTATCTCCACGACCGGGAACAGCATTTGTTCCGCACCCGGGACGGTGCGCCGGGCTATGAGGTCATCACGCCCTTGCGCCTCGCCGACGGCCGCCACGTTTTAGTCAATCGGGGCTTCGTGCCCCAGCCTTTGAAGGCCCCCGCCGACCGGCCCGAAACCTTGCTCGAGGGCGAAGTGAACGTCTCGGGTCTGTTGTTAGAGACGGAGCAGGTGCCCGCGATTGCAAGCCTCTTCCGCCCCGCAAATCAGCCTGAGGACAATCTCTGGTTCGTGCGTGACATTCCTGCTCTGTCCGCCGCGGCCGGGGTGGAGGTTCAGCCCTTTGTCCTGGCCTCGAACGGAGCCGAGGCGATGGGACCCTGGCCGAAGGGCGGCGCCGCGCGGGCGTCGTTTCCGAACCGGCATTTCGAATACGCCATGACCTGGTTCGGCCTCGCCTTGACGCTTGTCGGCGTCTATATCGCTTTTCACGCCAAAGCCGGCCGCCTGAAAATGTAAAGGCCGTCCGCCAATCCCAATCCGATGAGGAGGGTCCTTTTGAGCAAAACAGCCATTATCGGCGGCGGCGTCGCCGGCCTCGCCTGCGCCAAAGCGTTGACCCAAGCCGGCCGGCGGGTCGTCGTTTTCGATAAGGGCCGCGGGCCCGGCGGGCGTCTTTCAACCCGCCGCACCGATGTCGGCGCCTTCGACCATGGCGCGCAATATTTCACTGTACGCGACGATGTGTTTCGGGAACAGGTTCGCCAATGGATCGACAGCGGCGTTGTCGCTGAATGGACAGGCGCTTTTGCAACTGTGGACGGCGGAAGGATCAGCCCCGACGAGGGCGGGCCGCCGCGTTATGTCGGCGCGCCGAAAATGAACGCCTTCATCGCCGCGGAGGCCGAAACGGCAGGCGTGCGGTTCGGCGTGCGGGTCGCGCGAATTATCGAGGACGCCGGCGCATGGGCGCTGGCGGACGAAGCCGGCGGCGATCTCGGCCGGTTTGAAGCTGTCGTTCTGGCGACCCCGGCGGAGCAGACCGTCGACCTCGCCCCCGCTGGCGACGCCGGGGCGGCGTTGGCGGCCCGGGCCGCGGCGGCGCGGAGCGCGCCCTGTTGGGCGGTGCTGGCGGCTTTCGACGGCGATATCGGCGCGCCGTTCGATGCTGCGAAAATCAGCCAAGGGCCGTTGTCCTGGATTGCGTCCGACGCCGCCAAACCCGGCCGCGCGCCCGGCGCCCGCTGGGTGCTGCACGCCAGCGCCGAATGGTCGAAAACCCATCTTGAGGCGGACAAAGACGATATCGCGCCGCAGCTGTTGGAGGTGTTCTTTAAAGCGGCGGGCGTCGCGCCCCGCGCGCCGGTTTTTCTCGCCGCGCACCGCTGGCGCTACGCCCTGGTCGAGCGCGCCGATGGCGGCGTTTTTGTATGGGATGCGGCTGCCGGTCTTGGCGCTTGCGGCGATTGGCTCGCCGCTCCCCGCATCGAGGCGGCCTGGCTGAGCGGCCGCGGCCTCGCCAAGGCGATGTCAGGCTAGTCCATTGCATCATCTAATTTGATAAGTTGCGCTTCCTTGCGACACTTGATTCTCTGTCGCTGATTGTTGCGACGAGGAGGCGCGTTATGGCGAACAAGAAGTATGTGGTTGAGCTTACCTTGGAAGAGCGCAAAGGTCTTTTGGCAAAGATCAGCAAGGGAACCCTCCGGTCCTCTCACAACACGAAGGCGCGCATTCTCCTGAAAGCAGACAAAGGTCCGCATGGTGAGGGCTGGACAGACCGCGCCATCTGCAAAGGCCTTGAGACATCGACGGCCACGGTGGCCCGTGTGCGGGAGACCTTTGTAATGCAAGGGATGGAGGCGGTTTTTACCCGCAAACAGCGCCCTCATCCAGCGATCCAGCGCATCTTCGATGGCGAAGCGGAGGCCAAGCTGATCGCGTTGGCCTGTAGCGAACCGCCGGAGGGCCATGCACGCTGGACCATCCGGCTTCTGGCCGACAAGGTGGTTGAGCTGAATATTGTCGAGACCGTTCATTTCAACACTGTCGGCCGCACGCTCAAAAAAACGAACTTAAGCCTCACCGAAGCCGCTACTGGGTAATTCCGCCGAAAGAGAACGCAGCCTTTGTCGCCGCCATGGAGAATGTGTTGGCGATCTATCAGCGCCCCCACGATCCGAAGCGCCCGCTGGTCTGTCTGGATGAAGCGGCCAAGCAATTGGTCAGCGCCACGCGCCTGCCGATCCCGATGACACCGGGGCGAGCCCAGCGCCACGATTATGAATACAAGCGCGCCGGAATCGCCAATATGTTCATCGCCTTTGCGCCCCTTGAAGGGAGGCGCCATGTCAAAGTCACCAGCCATCGTGGCAAAACCGACTACGCCCATTTCCTTGAAGACCTCGCGGACAAGTACTTTCCCGATGCTGATAAGATTGTGCTGGTCCAAGACAATCTGAACACCCACAGCCCGGCATCGCTCTACGCCACCTTCGAACCGTCCAAGGCAAGACGCATCGCCGACAGGTTCGAATGGCGCCACACACCCAAGCACGGGTCTTGGCTCAACATGGCTGAAGGCGAGTTGTCCATCCTGTCGCGACAGTGCCTTAAAGACCGCATCGGCAGCAAAGAACAGCTGGCATCAGACATCAGCACCTGGACCAAAGCACGCAACCAAAAACAGTGTGTCGCCAACTGGCGCTTCACGAACGAGGACGCCCGCGTCAAACTTAAGAAACTATACCCGTCAATTTAAGTAATTCAGAGGACTAGGGCTTGTTGAGATTCATCAATATATCCGGTCATCCCGGACGCCGATTTTCTCCAAATCTTTGATTTAGTTAGAAAATCGAGCGATCCGGGATCTGGTGCAACAGATTTCAGACACGCGGAGACAGATCCCGGCGCTAACACGCGCACACCAAAACCTATAGGGTTTGGGCGCGTGTAACGTCCGGGATGACGGAACAACTCTGAATCTCAACAAGCCCTAGAGCGTCGTCGTTTCAATCTGAATCGGGACGACGCTTTGGTTTATTATTTTTGCGCATTTCCGGAGCGCTCAACTGGCGTCCACTTGAGCTGGAAATGCTTTACAGCCGGTTGCTCGCTCATGTGTAAGGCAAACGGCGCTAAGGCGGCGCGGAAGCCCTACTTTTTTGCTTTGGCAAACCGGGGGTTTTTGTCGGCGAAACCTGATTCTCGCAAAAATGTCGGATCGGCCCTTAATCCGTAAAGCTCCATATTGTGACTGTGAGACAACTGGTGCAGGGCGAAGCTGGTTTTCATTGTGCTCGCCCGGCCTTGATTATCTTGGGCGGTGTTGACAGCCTCCTTCAGAAGCTTCAGGGCGAACATGGGCTTTTGGGCTATGCGTTGCGCAAGCGCGAGCGTCGCGCTTTGCAGCTCGTCGAGCGGCACGACATGGTTCACCATGCCGAGGCGCCAGGCCTCTTCAGCACATAGCATTTCCGCCGTAAACAGATATTCTTTAGCCTTTCTAACGCCGAGCTCCCAGGGGTGATTGAAAAACTCCGCGCCGGCGATTCCCATATTGATAGTGTTGTCGCAGAACTGGGCGTTGTCGGCCGCCATGATGATGTCGCACGGCCAGACCAGCATCAGCCCCCCGGCGATGCATTTGCCCTGCACCTCGGCGATGGTCGGCTTTGCGAAATTGCGCCATCGTTCGCTAAAGCCCAAATAGACTTCGTTTTCATAGGCCATAACCCCTTCGGCGCCGTCGCGTCTATAGCCGCTCCTTAGGCCGACGGATTTGAAATCCTTCATGTTTTTAATGCGGTCGTTCTCGTTTAAGTCATGGCCAGCGGAAAAGTGGGGACCGTTTCCGGCAAGTATCACCACTTTCACCGCATCGTCTTCCCCTGCAACTTCGAACGCGTCATTCAGCTCATAGAGCATTTGCGTGTTCTGGGCGTTACGCTTGTCGGGACGGTTAAGGACGATGCGAACCACATTTTCAGCGGGGGTTTCATAGAGAATGGTATCGTAGTCCTTCATCATAAATCCTTATTTACATTTATCCGTCTAGGAGCGTTCGGCTTACATATTTTAAAAGATCAATTGAGATGCCGATTTGTCGCCGGGCCGTTGCCCTAGTCTATGAGAGATATCAACACATATCCTAATTGGTAAATTAGCCTACCGATTAGTAAAATCAACATGCTTATGCTCTCAACCTTGTATGTCCGATCAGAACTAAAGGTGAGATATGAATGGTGGTGCTGCATAATCGGGGAGCGCTTTAGTTTGAAGAATAATCATGAAGTCACACAAGTAATTGAATTTATTATATTTTTTGTCCCAGCGAGAGCTGTAAAACGCCTTTTACGCTTGACGCGGGCAGGGGTAATAGTCGTATGAAGCGGGAAAGCGAATTTTCCGAGACCATAAAATGTCAATCTGCCTCATTAACCCTCCAGGATTTCTGTTAACTTTATGAAAAGTACGAGCTCTGTTAAGGTCAAAAAGGTGGAAACCGATCCGTTTAGCCGAGATGATCAGCGTCAAGTAAAAGTTGACGCGATAGTGGCGGCTGCAGCACGGCTCATACACGATCACGGCGTTTCAGGTACGTCGCTCGACGACGTCGCCGATGCATTGGGCGTCACCAAACCATCAGTCTATTACTATGTTAAGAACAAAGAAGAGTTGGTCTACCTTTGCCACATGCGGATTGTGGAGCGGCAATCAAATGCGATCAACATCGCGCTTTCCACAGAAGGTTCAGGCGCAGAGAAAGTAAAAGCCTTTATAAAGTCATACGCAGCGTTCGTTTGGGCGCCTGACTCCGGATTGCCAAGGCTTTGGCAAGATACAACTTTAAAACCAAAAAAGCGCAAGGCGGTGAATAAAGCATACTTTGCAGAAGCGGACCGCCTTATCGAGATTATTAATAACGGAATAAGCGATGGAAGCCTATATCCTCACGACGCTGAAGTGATGGAGCGCGCTCTGCTTAGCTCTATACTCTGGGTTCCGATCTGGTATAGCGCAAAAATGGCGGCGTATGATGAAGAGTCATTGTTGGCGGAGTTAATGAATATATTTTTTAACGGGATATCCCCGAAGTAGCGGAAACTCATTTCCTACTTGTACGGTTCGTTTCGCGCTACTTGAGCCGTGTCTTTATAAAAGCACCTATCGCTTTAATGGCTTCATCGCCTTCGTCGAGTTCCGAAGCCATCCAGTGCCAGACATGGCACATATCTGGCCAGACCTCTAAAGTGACATCGACGCCCGCCTGTCTGGCTTTGTGGGAGATGGCGATGCCGTCGTCGAGCAGCACTTCGCCGCCACCCACCTGTATAAGCAGCGGCGGCAGTCCGTTCAGTTCTCCAAATAGGGGGGAGACATACGGGTTCTGCGGATCTCCGTCGGCAACATAAAGCTTGGCGCCGATTTCCAGGGGCACAGTGCTGGCGATGTCCCGACCGACATTGCGCTTCAGACTTTCATGCTGCATCGTCATATCGATCCATGGTGAAATGGGTATGCCAAGAGCTGGCATGGGCAAGCGGCCGTCATCTCGAATTTTCATAAGTGTTGCGATCGTCAGTCCGCCGCCAGCTGACTCCCCGCCAATGATAATGTTGTTCGCCTCGTATCCGGACTGTAGCAGCCAGTCATAGGCAAGAAGGACGTCGTCGAGCGCCGCCGGGAAGGGGTGCTCAGGCGCAAGCCTGTAATCGACGCTCAGCACCTTGCAGTCAGAAGCGATAGCGAGGCGCGCGCAGCACTCGCGCACTGTTACAGGTGAGCCGGAGATGTAGCAGCCGCCGTGCGTGTAGAGTAAAACCCGCTCGCTTCGCGAAGAAGGCGCTGTTACCCATTCTGCAGGGACCCCGCCCGCATCCACAGGCGTGACCGTTACGTCCTCTGGAAGCGGATAACGGTCATCCAAGGTCGCCATAAGCTGCCTGACGCCTTCGAGATGTTGCGACAAGCTTTCCCGAATTTCTTTAGCCTCGTCCATCGACGCCATTAGTTTGCGAAAGCTTTCACTAGCCACGATCTGCCCCTTAATGTTGACGGTTTATATGGCAGAGTATATAAAACTACTGTGGAGTAAACACCCTATAGTCGAAAATTTGCTGATTGGGGAACTTATTTCATACATATCCGGTGTGCGGTTTACGCACGCCTACAGCCATATCTTAATGAGCGAGCAGCAGTAGTGACTGATCAGAAGCAAGAGCTAAAAGACTATGTAGAGAAATGGTACGCAGTCTTTCCAAAGGGGGATGCGGAAGCGATGTCGAGTCTTTATACGGAGGATGCTCGTCTATTGCTTGCGAACTTGCCAAAAGTCGTCGGCGCTTCGGCGATTGGAGATTTTCTAGGTAGTTTTCCTACGCACGCTGATATGGATTGCAGATATGAAGTTACCGATATCGATTTTTTGACAGATGATATTGCTGTCGTAACGGGATCTGGTTGGGTCGAGAGTAAACCTAAAGCGGGCGGCGACGCGGTCCATGACGCTTCACGTTTTTTAATGGTGATGAAAAAAGACTCTGTGTCTGGAAAATGGCGGTGCCACTACGACGCATCACAGCATACGCCAGATGTAGCCTATAAGGACCGTCCAGCTTAAGGACCGATGCGGATTTCTCGTCGGCCGGCCTCTTCGAGGGAGATAAGATGACCATTGAGAGATCGAAGATTTCCTCAGAGGCTTTTTTCCTCTATGCTGAGACTTATCTGCCAGATGAGAAGTCGCGGGGTGAAACTCTTGAAGCGCTTCAGTTGTGCGCCAATGGGACAAGTCGTTTTGCGCCGAGTGTGGCGACATACGTCTTTCGCCCGTCTAGATTAGCTTCGACGCTTGGAGAAGGGGTTTATCCTGGCTCCGTATCTATTGAGTCCACTGAATTGTATCTGACTCATCAAGGTTTCCGGGACCATTTGGAGACGGACGAATTCAGGACCGGTCTGAGGGCCATGTACAAGAGCACCAGACGGCTTGGGGCGCGTTTGTTCTGGATTGGCGCAAAGCCGCCTAGCGACATGATGCACAATATCTTCCGATCAGACCCTGAAGCGCGGCCGGTGAGCGCGGTTCAGCATGAACTCTTTGATGAAACCGTCTACAAAACAGCCGCGAACGAAGATGTGATAATCGTTTCTCTTTTGTGCCCTGTCGCAAAAGGGCGCGGCGCCGACGCCATCGATTTTGTCGATGCGATGAAAGAGAGGCTGCGCTCAATATCCTTTGTCGCCTTCTTTCATCCGTTGGCGCAAGACTTATTGAGGGTTTTCTTTGTCGCGCCTATTGATCGCCGCCAAAGTGCGGCGAAAATCGCAGAATGTGTGAAGCCGCTTTCGACAGTTTCGGATGGAGCTGGGCCTATGCTCGGATTATGTCAGGTGCATAGATCGCGTGGTGATCTGGCGGCGGTAATACGCGAGACTTTCGAAGGACTGAATGTCGATTGGGACATTATGTACAAAGACTATTCCGGGTATGTCAGTCATCCGAACGTCTCGACGTCTTATAGCCCATCATAATATGCGTTTGCGATGATTTGTGAAATAGGTTTTCTACAGCCAATACGCTTCCAAGGAATAAAGCTGTGATGCGCATCTTTCTATTATTGATTGCGACTAGCCTGTTCTTCTTTTCCGCCGCCTACATCTTAACGCCTGAACAGATGGCCGAAGCGACTGGTATTTCCCACACGAAGAGCGGTCTCACGGACTTTCGGGCGACGTATGGAGGGCTGCAGTTAGGGTTGGCGGTTTTTCTGGTTTGGTCCGCATTTGCGAAAGTGCGGTTTAAAAGCGCATTCTTCGCCTTGGGGGTTCTGATGGCATGCTTAGCCGTTTTGCGCGTTTACGGCATGATGGTTGACGGATCGCCAGATCAATTTCACTACATAGGCCTTGCATACGAAATTCCAATCGCTCTCATTTCCACTTGGTTCTACTTTAAATCTTCAAGGTTGCAGCGGATTACAGCTGACGCCTAGAATGGAAAAGTTGATGATGAGACGCATACTGTGAATGTCGTCGAAGTTTTTACTCTCAGAAAAGAAGCGTTTTTTAATAAAATAACCACAGCACGTTGTGTGATCCGATTGACTGGAGCACGTCTCATTTAATTGGTTTCATACGACGTGCCTAGCTGCGGGCTTTCCATAGGTTGTCCGTATCAAGACGCGCTGTTGCTGTCCGAGACGGTTTTTTCTCGCCATGGGCTTTAAGCCGGAAACCGGCTTAAAGCCCTTGACGGCCTCATCCCCAGGAAACACGAAGAACACAGGATGAACCTGTTGAGACTCTACATCTAGGTTGTGTTATACGCCTTTGCCCATAGGAAACAGTTCGGTTCAAAAAATCGGACTTGATGTTGTGGGACCGAAGCCTACAGCGCATTTTGCCTAGGGTGCATTCACAAAAAGTGGGAGCCGTTCGCCGTGTGTCTCGGCTCACTTTGATAAAATGCGCGTCAAAATAAAAGTCTGGAGTATGTTTGCACTTCTAAGAAGTGTGAACGTGATCTAGCGCCACTGCTGCGGTGCAACTTGTCTAGAATTGCTAGCCTCCCGCGTCATGAACGGCCTATTGAATTCCCATCATTCGAAAGTCATTATCGTTAGAATTTACCAGAAAGCACCTTTTATAGACGTGTAATAACGAGGATTCTTTGGAAAGGTTCATAAGGAAACAAGCTTCTGCTGCTTCCCGAATAGAGGCCGAAGAAATTCTCGGCCAAGGCCTGTTCCGATACCAAGCCGACCGGACATGGGGACGGCTCGACCCTCATCGTCAGCCGGTGAAGGATTGCCATGGGATCGCTGAAAACAGCGACGGCGACATCGTCTTGTTAACGAACCATGTCGCGAACAACTTTATCGTCTACGAAAAGTCCGGCGCGTTTAGGAGGGCCTGGGAGACGCGTTTTCCAGGCGCCCACGGCCTTGCCATCACACAGCATGATGGCGAAGACCGATACTGGGTCACCGATCACAACCGCAAAGAGGTTGTTGTTTTATCCGCAGACGGAAAAGATATCTTATCGGTCGGCTCGGACGCCGTCGCCGATCTCTACCGCTGCGACCGCAAATACTTGCCCACCAACGCTGCGGTCGCCCCGGACGGCGATTTTTTTGTCGGGGACGGATATGGATCAAGCTTTATCCATCACTTTGATTCAAGCGGGACCCTTATTGCAAGTTTCGGCGGCGAAGGCGATGGGCCTGAAAATCTGAAACAACCCCATGGGATCGCCATTGATGGGCGCGGCGACGCGCCCGCCCTTCTTGTCTGCGATCGCGGCAACAATCTCTTGAAATGGTTTTCCTTTGAGGGGGACCTACTGAAAACCATCGCCGTTCCCGGCGCAATGCCCAGCAATGTCGCGCCGTTCAAAGGCCGCTATCAGGGGTATCTCGCCGTCGCCTGTCTCACAGGCATGATCCTCATCCTGGACGATACCGACGCCATCATATCCGTCGTAGGGGGACAACCGCCGCGTTACGATGGCGACAGAATGCGAACGCTTTATCCTTTTAACTATGAGTTCAACCACCCCCACGACGTCTGTGTGGACGAGGACGGCGCCCTTTACGTCGCGCAATGGTGGTCCAACCGAACATATCCGATCAAGCTGGAGCTCGTTTCGGAATGAACGCCCGTACATCATCTGCAACCGCTCGTCATTATGCCGTATAGGGAGGCTTTCCATGACCGACGATCCTGTACGTTTAACACGTTTTATGCTGATCAATCCTGATTATCGCGAAAAACCCGATGCGCTCTTGAAAGACCTGCGCGAGGAAAGCCCGATTTCCCGGGACGAGAAGGCGCGTACATTTCTCCTGACCCGCTTTCGGGACATACGCGCCGTGTTGCGGAATCACTCGCTGTGGCGCAGTCCAGACAAGGCGGAGCCGAGCCCGGCCATGCAACGGCTGATCGACGATACATTCGTCACCGACCCCCAAACAGGCAAGTTGCGATCCATGTCGATCGTGCAGATGGACAATCCCGACCATGAACGCGTGCGCAAACCGCTGGCCGAGGCGTTGTACGCGCGGGTGGCTAAGGCGCGCCCTCTGATCGAGACAGTCGTCGACGAGACCCTGGACGCCCTTGAAGGACGCGAAGGGTTTGACGTTCTCACCGACTTCGCCATTCCTATTCCGATCGACGCCATTGGCGCGGTGTTGGGCGTCGATCGCGCACGGCGAGACGAATTTCGCGAGTGGTCCGAAGGCGCCGTTCTCTATTTGAAGCCCGCCCGCACGCCTGAGGAAAACGCCTACCGCGAGGGGGCGATGGCGTCGCTGCACGATTATTTCAACGAGTTGATGGCTGCTCGCCGCGCGAATCCCCAAGACGATCTCATTACGGACATGGTGACGCTGCAGAGCGAGGGCGCAGAGATCACAGATGACGAGTTGCGCACGAACCTCCTCACCCTGCTGACAGCCGGCAATCTTACGACAAGCGATTTGATCGGCAACGGCGTCCATTTGCTTCTAACGCACCCTGAGGAGCTTGCGAAACTTAAAGCTGACCCGGAGCTTATCGGGCAAGCGGTCGAGGAGATCTTGCGCTACGAGCCGCCTAACGAGGCCGCCTTCCGCATCGCCTCCCAAGATATGGAGGTGGCGGGATGCCCCGTCGCCAAAACCCAATCCATGACCTGTTTGTTGCGGGCGGCCAACCGTGATCCGGAGCAGTTCGAAGACCCCGACCGCTTCAATATCACGCGGGCGCGCAAGCCTCACATCACGTTTGGCGGCGGCGTGCATCTTTGTCTCGGTGCGCCTCTGGCGCGGGCCGAAGCGCAAATCGCGTATCCAAAGCTTTTTGAACGGTTTCCGAATTTGCGTCTGGCTAATCCGCAAGAAGCGCCGAAAAAAAGGGTTTTGCCTTTTCTGAACGGTTTTGAGACGCTTCAAGTCTTAGTTTAGAGCGTGTCGCGCAAGACCGGCGCCCACTTTTACGCGACACGACCTAGAACACCGCGACCCACTGTTCCATTTGGGTTTTCAGAATTTTGAGGAAAACTTGAAAATGGTGCACCCCGGCGAATTCGATTTGAACTCGCTGGACGGTGTTTTTGACGTTCTTTCCGATTGGGAGCACCAACTTAAACACGCCAATATCGACTTTGAGGAGTTCGGCTTATGAGCAAGACTTCTCTCTCACAAAAGTTCAGTGAAAACGCCGCTAAACCCAAAAAGCGTAAACATCTCCCGCCGCTTTCGTTTCGGGCAACGGCGGAAGAACGCGCTTTGCTGAAAGAAGCGGCAGGAAAGCGTCCGGTCAGCGCTTACATCCGCGAAAAGCTTTTTGCGGATGCTGCTAAACCACGTCTCGGGCCAAAACGCAGACCGTCTGTGGATGATGCAACGTTGGGTCAAGCTTTGGCTCTATTGGGTCAATCACGGCTGTCCTCAAACCTCAATCAGATCGCAAAAGCCGTGAATATGGGAGCTTTGCCCGTGTCCGGTGATCTACAGGACGAATTGCATGCCGCCTGTGCGGATGTTCGGCAGATGCGTACTGCTCTGATTGAGGCGCTGAATATCAAGCCGATGGAGTAGCGCCGTGATCTTGGTCGGCAACCAGCGCGGCGGTGCTAAGGACTTGGCGCAACACCTCCTCAATGCCCGCGATAATGAGCGGGTGGAGGTGCACGAGCTATCCGGCTTCATGTCGGATACGCTCACGGGTGCGCTCAATGAAGCCTATGCAGTCTCGCGGGGTACAAAGTGCAAGCAATTCCTGTTTTCGTTATCGCTGAACCCGCCAAAAGATGCGGATGTCTCCCCCGAAGCATTTGAGAAGGCGGTCGACCAGGCCGGAGATAAATTGGGCCTGACCAACCAGCCACGAGCCATCGTCTTTCATGAAAAGAAAGGGCGGGATGGTGTCATGCGCCGCCATTGCCATGCGGTGTGGTCGCGGATTGATGCGGATGAGATGAAAGCTGTGCCGCTGCCATTTCATAAACGCAAATTGCAGGATGTTTCGCGCGATCTGTTTTTGGAACATGGTTGGGATATGCCGAATGGCCATCTCAACCCGCTTGAGCGTGATCCGCTCAACTTCTCGCTAGCAGAATGGCAGCAAGCGAAACGCGCCGGAAAAGACCCAAAAGTTACAAAAGCGCTCATTCAGACCTGCTGGAACCAATCTGATTCCAAGACTGCCTTTTCTGCCGCACTGAGAGAGCGCGGCTATATCCTCGCTCAAAGAGATCGACGGGGCTTTGTGGCGGTGGATTATCAAGGCGAGGTTTACGCCATAGCCCGCAGCGTCGGCATCAAAACCAAAGAGGTGGGCGCTCGCCTTGGCTCTCTTGAGGGCTTACCGTCAAAACAAGACGCACAGGCTCAAGCCGCCCAAATTATCGCAGACAGGTTGAAAACCCTCCACAAAGAGGAAGAAGCACACCAACGTCGAACGCAAGGACGTGCTGAAGCTGCTCAACTCCGCAAAGCCAAGGAGCAGAAAGCAGAAACGCAGCGCCTCAAAAGCGAACAAGACAGCCGCACCCAACAAGAAAAGGAACGCCGCGAATCCAAACTACGCGGCGGCTTATGGGGATTGTGGGATCGCCTGACCGGAAAACGGGCGAAAACGCTTGAGCAAAATCGCATCGAAATCAGCCAATCCAATAAGCGCGATCAGGAACAGAAGCAGCAACTCGCAGAGATGCAAAAGCGAGACACTGCGGCCATGAAAGAGCGATCTACCCGAGCGCTGGATGTTCAGCAGTCCAAGATCAATGAACTTCGAGCCGATATTGAGAAGCTTTCGCCTCAACAGCAAGAAGACCGAGCCCGACGAAGAGAAGAATTTAAGGCTCGTAGAAAGCCGCAAAACCAAACAAGACGGCGTTCCCGCTCGCGCGATGGCCCCAAGATGGAGCCGTAACTCTGACTGTCTCCAACCGCTCCACAGGCTCCGGCTTGAGGTTTCTGCTTCGGATGGGATGAAAACGGCCTTCACCCGTCCCGGGGCCGTTTTCAGCACAGCCCAGCAGAAACCGCCTGTGTCGCACCTCGTCCACCTCTTACCCTTAAATCGAGTTCTGCTTTGGAGGGTTTGAAACGGCCTTTATTATACGTAGTCTCAAAAATTGAACTAGCACAGAACGAAAAGCAATTTTACGAATAAAATAATTTCAAACTAACGTTTAAAATTAATGACAACATCCCAGCGAATATTCATATTATTCGTGCCTACAGGATTACCTGAATAACCGCATCCCGGAACAGTTCCTTCTGCGGAGCACATAATAATATAATCAGGAATGTGCTTTGAAAATTCTAAAGGTACGTCATAAATTGCTCTATCGACGCGCCACCCCGACGGTAGAATATGGCCAATAACTAAACCATCATGTTTTCCCCCTAAGTAATTTCCGCAAAAGTTGATAGTCTTTTGGAAGTCTCTTAAACTGAGACAACCGCTACCACGCGCTTCACAATAGTTGACACGGTTCTTAACATTTGAAAAACCAGATGGGCAATCAACCTTCGCCTGTTCCTTAGAAGACGGATCTGAATACATTTTCACCAAGTCTACGATTAGTGGAATGAACTGTTTCATACATTCTCTGATGTCTGCATCGGACTCCGCACGTATTGCTTCGTCTACATAGTTGATCGCCCCTTCAATAGATGCATCTTTAATTTGCTTCGACTCCAAGACAACTTCGCCGACAGCACCCGGCATCAAACGGGAAATAACAACGTTGCCATTTGCATCCAACCGAAATTCAATTTCAGAGTATTCTCCTTCACCGCTAACGCAAACGGTACGCATTGTCTCTTGAAGTGCAGAGAGGCTTTCACTTAAATCCGAGGCCGAAGCTCGCGAGATTTGAACAAATATCGCAAACACAAGAACGAAAACTCCTTTTAGCATTTTCGCTATCTCCAGATTTAGCACATGTAACAATCAAGTTAACCCATGCAAAACATAGCGTGAAGTATCGTAACCGCAACATCTAAAGGAGATAGCTGCTAAGGCAAAAAAAGTAGCAGAGCTGGGGGATGCAACGGGGGCTTTGCCCCCTTGCCAAGAGCGGTGTCGTACACCGCACATCTTGCGCGTAACGCGTTTTGCACTGTCGTACACAAACTGTTTCGTATTACATGTTTTGAATTGAATGCGCTGCTTAGCTCACGCGTCTGAATTCACTGACACGTTCCTGTTTACGAACCGCTTAACCGACACTTATCATATTTCGCGCATTCGCCTGAACTAACCGCCACGTAAGTATCTGTACAACGTCGACCGACCAATCCCCATATGCTTTGCAACGTCTGAAACGCGCTTACCTTCATTCAATAAAAATCGCGCTTCTAAAAACTGCTCGCCGTTCAGCGCCCGCTTTCGCCCAATCTGAACGCCACGTTCTTTTGCTGCTTTCATACCCGCCCGCGTTCGTTCAACAATCAATCCTCGTTCAAAATGCGCAATCGCACTCAGCACATGCAAGATCAATTCGCCAAACGGTGAACTGACATCAATATGCTCACATAACGATTGGAACCGAATGCCGTTGCGATGCAATGACATCACCGTGTCTGTCAGTTCCCAATTTGACCGCGCTACGCGATCCAAGCGCCAGACAATAAATGTGTCGCCTTCTTTAAGTGTCTTTAGCGCTTCAAAAAAGCCCGGTCGGTCTTCGGCAACACCGCTAACGCCATGATCCTGAAACAGCCTGTCATATCCGGCTTTTTTTAGCGCATTGATTTGTAGATCAAGGCTTTGGTCGTCTGTAGAAACTCTCGCATATGCTATTCTCATTTCTTCAAATCACCCGAAATCAGTATTTTTTATGATATTTTGCGTCTCTATAGGCTTCCCCTTCGAGACAGCGGTTTTCATTTTTGGCGCGCGCGCCAATCCCGCAGAAAACCTCAACTAAGCGTTATTCAAATACCTTAGCGAACCGAATCTCTATACGGAAGGTTTTTGAGATTCTTATCCACAGCCATTTTATTGGTAGTAATCACGTTTGGTTCTGTCTGTCTCGCCAGTGACGACCAACCTGAATTACACCCCGTGCTGGGCAAGAAACCACCACGTGAAGTGCTAAACAAGGATATTTTGAACCTCACACAAGAAGAAGGCAGCGCGTGGGTGCATGGA
Source organism: Pseudomonadota bacterium (assembly GCA_039183635.1). Lineage (GTDB taxonomy): Bacteria > Pseudomonadota > Alphaproteobacteria > Caulobacterales > Parvularculaceae > JBCDBL01. The sequence continues at coordinate 899 of JBCDBL010000072.1, read as the reverse complement.
GCTGTTGCGCAGATGGCAACTGTGCTTGCGCGAATAGACGTTGCTACGGCCCGTTGTGTAAGAGATTGGTACTTTGAAGATGGAGACGGCGCTAAGGTTCTGCCTAATGTTATGAAGCAATTTCCCGATACCGCTGCAACAGCAACAATCGCGACACTCGCAAGTCGTGCATGCCCAAAACTTCAAAATATAACGGGCTGAATCGTAAACTTCGGATCGTCATTTGGATCTGACGAAAGCGGTGTTGTAGCTTCAACGAAGTTTGGTGCCGCATTGTTCATTGCGTGGATTTCAGTTTCCCACTCTCCAAATTGCCGTTCCATCTCTTCGATCTCTTCAAGCGTCATTGGATTATCAGGGTCATTCAACCTGTCTCTCCAGCGTTGAACGTCACGTTGCATGTCCGAATAACGATCCTGCTTCTCACGGGCTTTGCGCAGAGCATCCTGAGCATCACGATATTGCTCATAGCTTTGTGCATGTTCTGAGTTGGTGACCTTCGCCGCGTCATCCGGCGAGAGTGGTTCACCGTCACTGCCCACAAGCTGACCCTCAGCATTGCGAAACACCAACGCGCTATCGTCTGTGGTAGCGGTATTGTCCTCCAAACCGCCCACTACATCTTCAAGACGTTCGATACGTTCGGCCAGTTGGTCGGAGAGTTTGGTCAGTTTGGTTTGAAGGTTATCTAACACCGTATCCGCCCGGTTCCACGCGGCAGCATATTCGGGATCGTTTAGCCATTCCTGCAACTTGGAAATCATCCGGCGGGTTGATGCTTCTTGCTCTTTCCTCTGGTCTGCATCTGCCTTGCCTTTGCGGTCTTCGGGCAAGAATCTTGAGCTGCGCCCCACATCCTGACCTGCAATTTCCAAATTGAGGTCATCAAAGGTTTTTTG
>JBCDBL010000071.1:0-22470 GCA_039183635.1 Pseudomonadota bacterium | reverse complement strand
CTCGCCCCATGACGCAACCAAACCTCAAAGAAAGCCCCAAGCCCGCTTTGAAAAACGCGGCAAATCAAACAAACGCAAATGATAAATCACAAGTACAACAGCGTTTCACAACAATCCCCGAAGGGGAGAGGAAACGTGCCTGGCGTCCGCTCTCAGGTTTTCCTTGGCCTTCGCGGCGCGGCGCCATAGATATGCCTTGAGATTTCACGCGCTAAGCAGGTTGACGGATATGAGCGTTCGCCCCTGGCGGGACATAGAGCGGCGACAGAGCCGGCGGATTATGGTGGGCGACGTCGCCGTCGGCGGCGGCGCGCCGATATCCGTTCAATCCATGACCAACACGCTGACCTCGGACGCCAAGGCGACCATTGAGCAGGTGAACGCCATCACCGAGGCGGGGGGGGATATCGTCCGCGTGTCCTGCCCGGATGAGGCCTCTACGAAGGCGTTGAAGGAGATTGTCCGCGAAACGTCGGTCCCAATCGTTGCGGACATCCATTTTCACTACAAGCGCGGCGTCGAGGCGGCGGAGGCGGGGGCGGCCTGCCTGCGCATCAATCCCGGCAATATCGGCTCCGAGGCCCGGGTGCGGGAGGTGATTGCGGCGGCCCGGGACCATGGGTGCTCGATGCGCATCGGCGTCAATGGCGGCTCCCTCGAAAAGCATTTGCTTGAGAAATATGGCGAGCCATGTCCGGAGGCGATGGTGGAAAGCGCCCTCGACCACGCTCGCATTCTTCAGGATAATGACTTTCACGCGTTCAAGATCTCTGTGAAGGCCTCTGACGTGTTCCTTACGGTGGCGGCCTACCACGCCCTGGCTGAAGCGACGGACGCGCCCCTGCATCTGGGGGTCACCGAGGCGGGGGGGCTTATGACCGGCTCCGTCAAATCCGCCATCGGACTTGGCTCGCTCTTGTGGGCCGGGATCGGCGATACGATCCGCGTTTCGCTGTCCGCCGATCCGGTGGAGGAGATCAAGGTCGGTTATGAGATTTTAAAATCCCTCAACCTGCGCCATAAGGGTGTGACGATCATCTCCTGTCCGTCCTGCGCGCGGCAGGGGTTTGAAGTGATTGAGACCGTCAAGGTTTTGGAGGATCGTCTCGCCCATATCCAAACGCCGATGACATTGTCGATTATCGGCTGCGTGGTGAACGGTCCGGGGGAGGCGCGCGAGACCGATATCGGATTTACCGGCGGCGGCGCACAGTCCGGCATGGTTTATGTGTCCGGCCTCGCCGACCACAAAGTGAATAATGCCGATATGATCGATCATCTTGTGGATCTGGTTGAGGCGAAGGCGGAGGAGCTTGAAACTGCGCGCGCCATGAAGGCGGCTGAGTAGCTCGGCTGTCGCTCGTCTTCATTTGCATCGCTGACAGATTATAAGAAAGCAAACCCCATGATCATCACCACCACAAACACCATCGAGGGCCGACCCATTCGCGATTACAAAGGCGTCGTCGTCGGCGAAGCGATCCTCGGCGCCAATGTTTTTCGCGACTTGTTTGCAGGTATTCGCGACATAATCGGGGGCCGCTCCGAAGCCTACGAGAAGTCTTTGCGCGAGGCGCGGGAGATTGCATTGCGTGAAATGCGCGAAGAAGCGGAAAAGCTTGGCGGCAACGCCGTTGTCGGTGTTGATTTCGATTATGAAGTGATCGGCGAAAAGGGGTCTATGATGCTGGTCTCCGTTTCCGGCACGGCCGTCAGCTTGTAAGCTCGCTTCTGAATTCGCCCCGCATTTTGATGTCGTTTTAGAATAAGAAAGAAATTCAAGTCCCGTGATTCCCCAGGAAAAACTGAATAAACTGATTGAACGCTTCGAGGCGGTCGAGAGTTTGATGTCACAAACGTCCGATGCGGATGAAATCGTCAAGCTGTCGAAGGAGCATGCGGAGCTGCGGTCTGTTGTGGAGGCCGCGCGGGAGCTCACCAGCGCGCGCATCGCCCTGGATGACCTTCAAGAGATGGCCGCCGGCGACGACAAGGAAATGGCGGAGCTCGCCGAGGCGGAGTTGCTTGAGACGAAGGAGCGTATTCCTGAACTGGAGGACGCCCTGCAAATCATGTTGTTGCCGAAGGACAAAGCGGATTCCTCCAGCGTTATTCTGGAAGTCAGAGCCGGCACCGGCGGCGACGAGGCGGCGCTGTTCGCAGGCGACTTGTTCCGCATGTACCAGCGCTACGCCTCCGATCACAGTTGGCGGGTGGAGGTCATTTCCGCTTCCGACGCCGGCGTCGGCGGATACAAGGAGATTACGGCGAACATCTCAGGCGATAATGTCTTTGCGCGGATGAAATTTGAAAGCGGCGTTCACAGGGTTCAGCGGGTTCCTGAGACGGAGACACAAGGGCGTGTCCACACTTCCGCCGCGACCGTGGCGGTTCTGCCGGAGCCGGAAGAGGTCGATATTGTTATTGAGGAAAAAGATCTGCGGGTTGACGTGTTCCGCGCCTCAGGCCCGGGCGGGCAATCGGTGAACACCACGGACAGCGCGGTCCGCATCACCCACTTGCCCACGGGACTGGTGGTGAGCCAGCAGGATGAAAAATCCCAGCATAAGAACCGTGCGAAAGCCATGAAGGTCCTCCGCGCGCGCCTCTACGAGGCCGAGCGGGCCAAGGCCGATGCTGAACGCGCTGCTGAGCGCAAAGGGCAGGTGGGTTCCGGCGATCGATCGGAACGTATACGGACGTATAACTATCCGCAAGGCCGCGTGACGGACCACCGCATCAACCTCACCCTCTACAAGCTCGATAAGATTATCGAGGGGGAAGCTCTGGACGAGGTGGTGGACGCCCTCATCACCCGGGACCAGGCCGACCGGCTCGCTGCGATGGAGACCGAAGACGCTTAAGGCCGCGACGATCGACGCCCTTGGGCGCGGGGGCGCTGAGCTTTTGACGCGCGCCGGCGTCGATGCGCCTGCTCTCGATGCACGGCTTTTGCTGCAGCATGCTTTGGGGTGGTCCAGAGAAAAGCTGATTGCGGACGGGAAGATGGAGCCGGACGGCGCCATTGTTGAGCGCTATGAAGCATTGATCCAGCGCCGGGCGATGCGCGAGCCTGTCGCCTATATCATAGGGGAAAAAGAATTCTGGAGCCTGTCGTTTCGGGTGACGCCGGATACTCTTGTTCCGCGCGCGGACAGCGAAATTTTGGTTGAGGCGGCGTTAAGCGTATCGCGGGCTGCTGCGCTCTTTGATGTGCTTGATCTTGGAGTCGGGTCCGGTTGTTTGCTTTTGTCGGTGTTGTCTGAACGGCCCGGCGCACGAGGGGTCGGCGTCGATAAAAGCCCGGCCGCCGCCGCTGTGGCCCGCGATAACGCCGTGCGCCTCGGCCTTGGTTGTCGGGCCTGCTTTTTGGTCGGGGATTGGGCCGAAAGCATCAAGGCCCGGTTCGACATTATTTTGTCAAATCCGCCCTATATCGGGACAGATGAAATATTGCCCCGGGACGTCGCAGACCACGAGCCTGCAAACGCGCTCTATGCCGGGTCTGACGGGCTTCAGGCCTACAGACGCATCGTTGCCGATGGGCCGCGCCTGTTAAAATCAGGGGGTTGGCTTGTGCTTGAGATCGGCGCTCGTCAGGATAAAGCGGTTGCAGAGCTGATTCGTATGCAAGGCGGCCGGGATATCCGTTTAAAACAGGACCTTGCCGGTCGTCCAAGATGTCTTATGGCCCGGTTTTAGGACTGCTGCGGCGGTGCAAACTGGAAAAAGAGCTGAAAAAACTGTTGGAATTGCGCTGAGGGGGCGCTAAAGTCATAAAAATCACTAAGGATGATGCGAAGCGGTTTGGTCGCTCCGCAATGCGCGCGAAAGAGTAATAAGGCGCGCCAAACTCTCTCAATGAAGAGACGAAAACAATAGTCATCACAAACGGGCTTTTTTCTCCATGCCGATACCTAGTGCGGCGCATGGGACAAAGGTTCGGAACAGAGCGGCCCTTAGGCCTTATGTGCGGTCGCTCTGAAAGCGGCGCAAACGTCATGATCAGAGCGCTGATGGGCGCTCCAACCTTGAGAAGAACGGTATATGAGACAGGGGCAGAATTTAAAACGAGGGCGCAATCAGCGTCGTAAATCCGGCGGAAACGTCAACCGCGCGATGGATTCCTCGGGACCGGATGTGCGCATACGCGGAACCGCGGCCCAAATCTATGACAAGTATATAGGGCTGTCCCGGGACGCCCAGACCGCCGGAGATCGGATTAAGGCGGAAAACTACCTTCAACATGCGGAGCATTATTTCCGCATTATGCGCGCCATGCAGCCGAATTTTTCCGCCCAATCCCAGAATGAAGAAAACTTCGGTGAGGATAACGCCGCACAGTCCTCAGGGGACAAGCGCGATGGCGATAAAGCTGAAACGCCCGCCGCTGAAAATGGGGCGCAAACTCCCGCTGCGGAAGCAAACGCCAACGGCGCCGCGCCTGCGGAGGATAAAGCCGCCGGATCAGATGACGCCAACGGCGCCGCGCCAGAGGCGGAGGAGCAGAAGCCCCGCCGTCGCCGCCGAACCCGCCGGCCGGCTGCTGCAAGCGCTGAGGACAACGCCGACGCGCCGGCCGCCGCACCCGCTGAGGAGACGGACAAAGCCGAAAAGGCCGCCGCTGCCGGCTGACGCCGAGCGAAATCTTCGATCGGCATCTGCGTTTTCATTTTGCTTTTCCGCCCGAAAAGCGGCCAAACTCCCTCTTATCAAATGCACAAAATGTGAGGAGGGAGCCGGCCAATGACGCTGTTCGATCTTTCAGGAAAAACCGCCATTATCACAGGGGCGTCGCGCGGCATTGGCGAGGCGATCGCCCGGCGCATGGCCGAACATGGCGCCAATGTCGTCGTCTCCAGCCGCAAGGTCGACGCCTGCGAAGAGGTTGCGGCGTCAATCAATGAAAAAGAGGGGCGCGACGCTGCTCTGGCCGTCGGCTGCAATATCTCGCACAAGGAAGCGCTGCAGAGCCTTGTGGATGCGACGAATAACAAGTTCGGCCAGGTTGACATTCTGGTCGCGAACGCTGCGGTGAACCCCTATTACGGTCCGTCCAAAGATATTAGCGACGAACAATTCGACAAGATCATGGGCGTGAATGTTCGCTCCAACCATTGGCTGAGCCAAATGGTTTTACCCCAGATGGCGGAGCGTAAAGACGGCGCCATCATCATCATTTCCTCCATTTCCGGGTATGTGGGCAATGCCGGTCTTGGCGCGTATGGGTTGTCCAAAGCCGCTGATCTTCAGCTCGCTCGGAACCTCGCCGTGGAGTATGGCCCCCACAATGTTCGTGCGAACTGCATCGCGCCGGGGATCGTCAAAACTTATTTCGCTGAGGCTTTGTGGAAAGATCCTAAAATTGAAAAGATGATTACGGATCAATTGCCCTTGCGCCGCTTCGGCGATCCCGACGACATCGCCGGGGCGGCCGTATTCCTGGCGTCGCCGGCCGGTCGGTTCATGACCGGTCAGTCCATGATCGTCGACGGCGGCAGCCTTGTGGGCTTTGGGGGCATGTAGGCGTTTGTAAATAACAACGCCCAGGCGCTCCGGCGGAAGATAATGCTTCAGCTGTTGTCTGCCGGCGGTTCGATGTCGCTGACGCGCGGCAGGCGACCGCCGTTCTGAGGCGTTCTGCCGCCGCCGGCGAGGCCCTCGGGACGGCTTTGTCTTTGGGTGCGGGGCGCGAACAGGACGATCAACTCCTCCCGGGTCAAAACGTCGTCTTTGTTTTCGTCAAATCCGGCGAACACGTCATTAAAAGCTCTTTCATAGTCTCGCAGCGAGATCCGGTTGTCCTGATCGGCGTCGAAATCATAGAGCGCCGGTTTGGCGTAGGGCGCGCCCAGCCAGGCTTTTGACCATGCGGTGAGTTCGATCGGGCTCACGACGCCGCTGTCGTCGCGGTCCGCTGCGGCGAAGGCGTCCGCCGCGCCTTTTAAAAGCTCGGCTTTGTCCGTCATCTGGTCGTGATTGCTGTCGAACCCCACCATCAAAAGCGCTGTCGGTTTTGCGATCCAGCCGCCGTCCGACACATTCGCCCGCGCGCCCGGGACGGGCCCGTCCTTGGGCGGTTTTTGCGGGCCGGCGCAGGCGGCTGCGGCGATGCAGAATACAAAAACGGCGAAACAGCGGAACGCGTTATGGGGCATCGAAAAACCTAACGGGCAAATGTGAAAAGAAGAGTCTGATTTTAACGCACCCTAGCGCGTGTTTCCGTCGCTGGGGAGGGGCAAACGTTTTGTCGTCCAAAGTCGGCAGGCGCGGTTGTCAACGCGGTTTGTTATTCCATCAAAAACCTCCGCCTTCGGTGCAGGATTGGATGGGTTCTACAGTGCAGGCGGCGAGCCGCCCGGCGCTGGGCTTTTGTCATCCGTAGGACGCCTGTTTGGCGATTTTTCCTCCCCCGCTCATGCGGGGGAGGTGGGCCGCGCGGTGCGCGCGGGTCGGAGGGGGCTTGCGATTTCTCTGCTTAAAAGGCGGCTTTTGGCGTATAGGCGGCGTTAAGGCCCCCTCCGTCAGCTTCGCTGACACCTCCCCCGCCCATGCGGGGGAGGAAAGCGTTGCAAACCTCTCCCACTGGGGGGAGGTCAATGACTTAACCGTTTGCCTTCCGGTAACGCCATTGCGCTTAAACTCCCTTGCGAGAAGCAGGGCGGGCCCCCACATATTTTATGGTTTCGGCGTCGCTTCCGGGAAGGGCGCCGGTCTTATGGACGCTCACGCAAAGAGGTTCGACGCAACATGAATTTTGACACTTACACCGATCGGTCCCGTGGTTTCGTACAATCGGCCCAAGGGCTCGCGATCCGCGAAAATCACCAGCAATTCACCCCTGAACATCTCTTGAAGGTGCTCCTCGACGACGCCGAAGGGCTCGCCGCCAATCTTATCCGCGCCGCCGGCGGCCGGCCGGAGCAGGCGCTGCAGGAAACGGAAGCGGCCCTGGCGCGCTTGCCCAAGGTCGAGGGCGGAAGCGGGCAGGTCTACCTCGCCCCGGCGCTCGCCAAAGTGTTCCAGGCCGCCGAGGACATCGCCAAGAAGGCCGGCGACAATTTCGTCACCGCCGAACGGCTGCTCACGGCGCTCGCCGTCGAGGCGCAGGCGGACGCTTCGAAAATCCTGAAAAACGCCGGCGTTACGGCGACGGCCTTGAACCAGGCCATCAACGACGTGCGCAAGGGCCGCACGGCCGACACCGCCTCGGCGGAGGAGGGGTACGACGCCCTCAAACGCTACGCCCAGGACCTGACCGAGGCGGCGAGGACCGGCAAGCTTGACCCCGTCATCGGACGCGACGAAGAGATTCGCCGGGCGATGCAGGTCCTCTCCCGCCGTACAAAGAACAACCCTGTCCTTATCGGGGAGCCCGGCGTCGGCAAGACCGCCATCGTCGAGGGCCTCGCCTTGCGCATCGTGAACGGCGACGTGCCAGAGAGCCTGCGCGACAAACGCCTTTTGTCCCTCGACATGGGCGCCCTCATCGCCGGCGCGAAGTATCGCGGCGAGTTTGAGGAGCGCCTGAAAGCGGTGCTGGAGGAGACGACCTCGGCGGCCGGCGAGATCATTCTGTTTATTGACGAAATGCACACCATTGTCGGAGCCGGGAAAACCGACGGGGCGATGGATGCGTCGAACTTGCTGAAGCCCGCTTTGGCCCGGGGCGAATTGCACTGCGTCGGCGCCACGACCCTCGATGAATATAAAAAGCATGTGGAGAAGGACGCCGCGCTCGCCCGCCGGTTCCAGCCCGTGTTCGTGGAGGAGCCCACGGTGGAGGACACGATCTCCATCCTCCGGGGCCTCAAAGAAAAATACGAAACCCACCATGGCGTCCGGATCGCCGACAGCGCCATCGTGTCCTCGGCGACGTTGTCCCATCGCTACATCACGGACCGCTTCCTGCCCGACAAGGCCATCGACCTTGTGGACGAGGCGGCCTCGCGCCTGCGCATGCAGGTGGATTCCAAGCCTGAAGAGCTTGATGAGCTCGACCGCCGGATCATTCAAATGAAGATCGAGCGGGAGGCGTTGAAAAAGGAAGACGACGCGGCCTCCAGGGATCGTTTGGAAAAGCTTGAGGCGGAGCTTGCGGGCCTCGAACAGTCCTCGGCCGAGCTCACCTCCCGGTGGCAGGCGGAGAAGCAAAGCCTCGCCTCGGCGACGGAGGTGAAGCGCGCGCTTGACGCCGCCCGGCAGGAACTTGTGGACGCCGAACGCACCGGCGATCTCGCCAAAGCCTCCGAGATCAAATACGGCCGCATTCCGGACCTTGAAAAGCGCCTCGGCGAGGCCGAAGCCGCCGGGGAGCGAGACAGCCTTGTCCAGGAAGTGGTGGATGCGGAGCAAGTGGCGGCCGTCGTGTCCCGCTGGACCGGCGTGCCCGTGGACAAGATGCTGGAAGGCGAACGGGAAAAACTCCTGAAAATGGAGGAGGAGCTGCGCGCCCGCGTTGTCGGGCAGGCGGAGGCCGTGTCCGCGGTCTCCAACGCCGTGCGCCGCGCCCGGGCGGGCCTTCAGGATCCGAACCGGCCCTTGGGCTCGTTCCTGTTCCTCGGCCCCACGGGCGTCGGCAAGACGGAGCTCACCAAGGCTCTGGCGGACTTCCTGTTCGACGACGATGCGGCCATCGTACGCCTCGACATGTCGGAGTTTATGGAGAAGCACTCCGTCGCCCGGCTGATCGGCGCGCCTCCGGGCTATGTCGGCTATGAGGAGGGCGGCGTCCTCACCGAGGCGGTGCGGCGCAGGCCCTATCAGGTGATCCTGTTCGATGAAATCGAAAAGGCGCACCCGGACGTGTTCAACGTTCTGCTGCAGGTTCTGGACGACGGACGCCTGACGGATGGTCAGGGCCGCACGGTGGATTTCAAGAACTCCCTCATCATCCTCACCTCCAATCTCGGGGCGGAGCATCTGGCCGCCCAACCGGAAGGCGAGGACAGCGAGGCGGTGCGCGGTCTTGTGCTTGACGCCGTGCGCGCGCGCTTCCGACCGGAGTTTTTGAACCGTCTTGACGAGATGATCCTCTTCCACCGCCTGACGCGGGAGAATATGGACGCCATTGTCGACATCCAGCTTGTGCGCCTTGAGGCGTTGCTTGCGGATCGCAAAATCACGCTTGCGTTCGACGATAACGCCAAACGCTGGCTCGGCGACGCCGGGTATGATCCCGTCTACGGCGCCCGGCCGTTAAAGCGGGTCATTCAAAAGCGGCTTCAGGATCCGTTGGCGGAGAAAATTCTGTCCGGCGCGATCAAGGACGGCGATGCGGTGGAGGTGTCCGCCGGCGTTGACGGCCTGATCCTGAACGGCGAGGCGGTGGGCGGCGCGCCCCATGTCTCGCCGTCCGCCCAGGAAGGCCCGCCGCCGGACGCATTGTTGAATTAAGCGCTGGCGTGATCAGGGCTGTAAACGCTTCGGTGTAAGCCCTTGCAGCGCAAAACCCAGCTCCGGCGTGCGGCGCAGGCATATGCCGAGCGCCGCCGCCATGATAAAGGGCGTCAGCGGAATAAACACCAATCCCATCATCCTCGCAAAGAGGGGATACGCCACAACCGCGGCGAGGGTGATTTTCTCCCAGGGCCGGAAGCCTTCGGTTTCGGCCTCCTTGATGAAAAAAGCAACGCCGATCGTCAGAAACACAAGATCGTACTCAAACAAATAGGGCGACGCCAACGGTGCGGCGAAGCACAAGGCGGCGCATTTAATCCCATAGGCGGCCTGGCTGCGCCAGACGGCGAGGGTCGCCGCGACGGCGGCGAGGGCCGACAGGGCCTGAACGCCATAGGCCGCCTCCAGGGGCGCGCCCCACATGCGGGCGGCGGAAAACACGCTCTGGATCTTGAACCAACCTGCGCCTCCGGTCTCCAGCACGATGTCCTGGGTGTAGGCGGCGTACCTGAAAAACGCCGCCCATGTGTCGGCGCCGAACGCGGCGAAGGCGGCGGCCGCGACGGCGATTGTCGTGACGCCGGCGCTGAAAATAACGCGCCAGGCTCCGACCGCCATGAGAGCGAAGGGGATAAGAACGCCAAGATGCGGCTTATACGTCATAAGGCCGAAGCACACGCCTGCAAGGATGGGTCTTGTGCGTATGAACAACAGGCCGAAGCCCATCAATGCGGCGGTCAGAAATCCGTTATGGCCATGGAGGGCCGTGATGAATGTCGTCGGCGCGGCTGCCGCCAGCAATAGCCAACGGCCGTGCGGCCAAACGGCGCGCAGCGCGGCGGCGTAAAACGCGAAAGTCCCTCCCACCCATGTCATGAGCGCTGCGGAATAAGGCAGAAGAGACAGCAACGCGGCGATGAAGAGCAGCATGGGCGGGTAATGCCACCCGTAAAACGGCGTATCGGGCTTTTGGAAAAACGCCTGCTGCTCGGCGTAATGCGCTTGCGGCGCGAAGGCGTCCTCCGGCGCGCCTTGAACGACGAGACGCCCGGCGGTGTAAACCCCTGAAAAATCCGTACCGAGAGGGCGGCCTTTGGCGTCCATAACGCCGTCGGCTGTGACCAGCATGACGATGACGGCCGCTGCATATCCGATCAGCACCATAATGGCGTAAACGCGCAGCCGCTCGCCGTTCAACCAATCGGCCTGTCTCGCCCAGGAAAAATCTTTGAAAACGCCCATGCCGAAGGTTGCTGCTCGCCGTGTCCTGAGAGCGCGTATAAAATTTTACGAATTGCACACGCGCTAAGCTGTCGTTTGTCTCAAATCATGCTTGATAAACCCTTATCGGATGCGCATTTGAGTGAAATGAGGCGGCCAAAGGCCGGTTTTGCGCGGTGTTTGCGGTTTCGCTCCCGCGCATCCTCCGTTAGTATGAAGCTCTATTGGAGAGTGTGAAGTCCATGACCCAAAAACCCTTCGCCGCCGAAGCATCGTTTCAGGATCTGCCCGACTGGCGCAAAGACGCCATGCGCAAAGCCTTGCGGGAGGTGATCAAAACCGCCCAGGGCGAGGGCGCGTCAGCCGCCGATATGCCCCATGTGATCCGAAAGCGGATGATGGACGGGTTGGTTCCTGAAGACGTTTTCAACGGCGCCGACGGGGACGGCTATGTGAAGGCCATTTTGGAAGATATGAAAAAGCGCGGGGAGCTTTAAGGCGCGCGTCGCCTCCAGCGTCCGCATGAGGCGCATTCCTTGCCTGAAGCGTCATCGCTTAAATCCGATGTGAGGCGATGCACTAATGTATTGGTTTTGAGCGTTTTCAGAAGATCAACCGCAAACGCCCGGCCTGGAGACGCTCCAAGTTTGCGTTTACGGCGCGAGCTATTAAAACATAAAAAACGCAGGTAGGGGAGACTTCAGTGGCCATACTTCTTCTCGGTCTGGCGATGTTTTTCGCCGCTCACATTATTCCTATGCGGACGGGCGCGCGGGCGGGCCTCATCGCCCGGTTCGGCGACGGGGGCTATAAGGGCCTGTTCTCCCTTTTCGCCGGCGTCGGTCTCGCCCTGATCGTTTATGGCTATGGGGTTGCGCCGAAAATTCAGGTTTGGACGCCGCCTATCGGCTTGCGGCACTTAACGCTTTTGCTGATGATCCCGAGCTTTATTTTGCTTGCCGCTGCTTATATTCCGGGACGGATCAAAGCGGCCGTAAAGCACCCGATGTTGGCGGCTATAAAGATTTGGGCATCCGCCCATTTGCTGGCGAACGGCGATGTTGCGTCTCTGATTTTGTTCACGGCGTTTCTCGCCTACGCCGTCGTCGACAGAATTTCGGTCAAACGCCGGGGGGGCGGCGCGGCGCGCAAACCTGCAGGCCCCATACGCAATGATGTCATCGCGTCCGCCGTCGGGCTTGGGGCCTATGGGGCGTTTGCGCTGTGGCTGCACCCAATGCTGATTGGCGTCGCCGTTCTCCCGTGAGCGCCAAAGGTTCGTGACTAATCGGGCGGCGCGCCCTAACTGTTATTCCTATGACCATACATCTTTTGAAGCTGTGCGTCGGTGCGGACACGATCGACGATCTCGCCGCCTGGCGCGACATCTGCCTGAAAGAGGCGAAGAAGAAAAAGCGCCCGCCCTTGATGCCCCACGTCACCCGCATGCACCCGCGACGGGAGAGCGAGATTCTCGACGGCGGGTCGCTGTACTGGGTGATCAAGGGCTTCATATCGGCGCGCCAGAGGGTTGAGCGCCTTGAGCCCGTCATTGGCGCCGATGGGATCGAGCGGTGCGCCATTCTGCTTGATCCTGAGATCATTCCGACCCAAGCTCAGGCCCGGCGGCCGTTTCAGGGCTGGCGCTACCTCAAGGTTGAGGACGCGCCGGGCGATGTCGGCAAAGGCGCGGCCACGGATATGCCGCCGCAATTGCACGCTGAGCTTTCGGAGCTTGGCTTGCTATAATGAAAAGCCTGGCGTTATCGCGCCGAAAATGGGGGTGGTCATGGGGCTTAAGCTGCGGGTTTCAGGTTTTAAGTTTTTAAGCGCTGTCGCCGCGCTGATGCTGTTTTCAGGCTGCGCGGAAAGCGTCGAAGTGTGTATGACGTCGCCTGTCCCTATGGTGGAAGGCGCGGAAGGCTGTTTGTCTAAGGATGAGTTGGGCGCCTTGAAAACCCGACAAGTGATGGATGCAAACGGTCCGGCGCAGCTTGCCCTGGCGCACCCGACGGATTTCGCGCAAACGAAAACAGTCGAAACCTGTGTTGATTATGAAGCGTTGGCGAAAGAGGGGTGGTCAGCGCTTACAAGCGCCGATATGCGACGTGAGGCGGCGTTTGCGCGCGCCTGTTCCGCGCTGTCGGCGATGGCGGAAGCTGAAAAACCGCGCAAAACGCATTTTAAGGGGGGAACATGCGCGCGCAGCGACGTGGTCGCCATCCCTGTCGCCGACCTGCCGGCCTTTGGCGAGGGCGATGGCGCGTCGGGACCCGTGACGATTTTGGCGGACGGCGCCGGCGCGTGGGCCGTGGAGACGGCGACCAGCCGCATTTCGATCCAGGAACTCGCCCATGCCGATTTCGACGGCGATGGCGTTGGAGACATCCTGTGTTTTGTCTATGTCAGGGCCAAAGGCGGCAGCGCCGCCCACGGATTTGCAGCCTTGCTGTCGAAATCCGCCGAAGGGGGCGCTGTCCGTCTGACACAACTTTAAGACGCCGGCCTGCGAATCGGATTTACTTCGGGTTCACATGTGCGTCTGTTTTATGGGCATCGACAGACGCGTCCAGGGAAAGCGGGATCGATAAGTGACGGCGATACGATTTTTGGCGACGGCCTTTGCGGTGTGCGCATCCGGCTGTGCTGTTTTTTCCGGCGGCGGCGAAGAAGGTGAGTTCGCTAAACCCGACGCGCAGAAATATGAAAACGCCATGTCCGAAGCGCGGGACGGACGCACCCTTCACGGCAAAAAAACGTCCCGCCCCGCAGTGCCGGCGCCCGGCGGCGCCCCTGAGATGTCGGGCGACGGGCGCACCGAGGCCGATCTTGCTGCGGAGGTGGCGCGGTTGAAGGAGCGCATTGGTTTTCTTGAGGTGCAGGTTGCGATGAACGCGGCGGCGGCGGGCGGCGCTGCGGCGCAGACAAAACCGACGACGCCTGTGGTTCCCGCTGCAACAACGCCGCGCCTCGTACGGCAGGCCCAATCTCGGCCCGCACCCGCGTCACAAGGCGGCGCAGTCGTTTCGACAACAAGCCTTTTCCATGGCGTTCATCTCGCCTCATACCGTTTGCCCGACAATGCGCGGGCGGGGCTGCGCGAGCTTCAGTCCACATTTTCAACTTTGATTGGCGGGCTTGATGCGCGGGTGGAGGCGGTGGACGTCGCCGATAAGGGGCGCTTCCTGCGGCTCAAAGTCGGGCCTTTCGAAAGCGCGGCGGCTGCGGAGGCGACCTGTCGACGACTGAAGTCTGAAGGCGCCTATTGCACGGCCACCGACTTTTCCGGCGAGCCTTTGTAACCGGCCTTTGGCGTCATGGACCTGAAGCAGCATATCCGTACGATTCCCGATTACCCCAAACCCGGTATTCAGTTTCGTGATGTTACGACACTCTTCGGTGATCCCGATGCGTTCGCCCATGCGGTCGATGCGCTTGCGGCGCCTTTTGAAGGCAAGCCCATCCACAAAGTCGCCGGCATAGAAGCGCGCGGGTTCATTCTCGGCGGAGCGGTGGCGCGGCGGTTGTCCATAGGGTTCGTGCCGATACGGAAAAAGGGGAAGTTGCCCCATAGAACCCTCAGCGAAGCGTACGAACTTGAATATGGCGTCGATGAAGTGGAGATCCACGCCGATGCTGTCGCTGAAGGCCAATCGGTTCTTCTTATAGACGATCTCATCGCCACCGGCGGAACTGCAGGCGCGGCTGTCGCATTGCTGCGGCGTGCGGGCGCCAACATCGTCGGCTGCGCCTTCGTTATCGATTTGCCCGATCTCGGCGGTTTAGGAAAACTCAAGGCCGACGGTCTGTCTGCAACGGCGCTTCTGTCTTACGAAGGCGCTTAGCGCGACAGCGTTTTAATCCGAATCGGTCCGCTGCTTTAACCCTTTGTTTTTGCGCGCGTCTACACAGCGAACATGTGATCTGCCTCGTCTGCGCCCCGCTCGGGGCCTTGATACGCCGCTTTTTTATATCGCCTCCCCTTGGCGGCGTTAACCTTTTCGTCTTATGGTTAAGTAATTCACCAATATAGGCGACATTTGGGGGGTCTATGGCGGCGCAAGGTTTGGTTCGTCCGCATCAATCCAAAATAGACGTTCTCTTCAAAGCATCTGATGTCGGCCTTATTCTGACAGGCTATATTTGGGCGTTCGGTATGGACGCCGGCGGCTGGCGCGGTGTCGACAGCCTTGCGCTCCTTCTGGCGGCCGGGGGGTATTATGTCGCAGCGTCTTTGAACGATGTTTATCGCTCCTGGCGCATGGCGCCGGTGCGGCGGGAATTGTGGCGCGTGGCGGCGTCCTGGGTCGCCTCGTTGTGTCTTCAGTTTTTTGCGGCATTAGCATTCGGTCTGTTTGCGGATGTTTCCCGGGAGATGCTGTTCGTCTGGGCCGCAGGGACTGTGGCCCTGCTGCTTGCGTGGCACGCCTTTGTGCGCCTGTCGTCCCGACAATTGCGTCGTTTGGGGCGCAACTCCCGCAAAGTGGCGTTTGTCGGCGCCACCGATATGGGCGTCGAACTGGCCGAGACCTTGAACCGGCAGAGTTGGATGGGGCTTAACGTTGTGGGGTTCTACGACGATCGTCGTCCGGGCGCTTCGCATGATCGTACGGCGGACATCGGGGATGCGTCGTATCTCGGCGGTTTTGACGATGCTGTGCGCGCCGCGCGGAACGGGAAGGTTGATCTGGTCTTTCTGGCTCTGCCTTTTCGGGCGGAGCGCCGTGTGCGGGAGCTGGCCGATAAGTTTTCCGACACCACGGCGGCGCTTTATTACGCCAACGACTATCGCGCCCTCGACCTGCTGGCCGGCCGTTATTTCATGATGGGCGACGTGATGGTCGTCAGCATGCGTGAAAGCCCGTTCCAGGGCCTCGACGGGTTTGTAAAGCGACTTGAGGACGTGGTGTTGTCGGTGTTGATACTGGCTTTGATCGCAGCGCCGGCGGCTTTAATCGCGATTGGCGTTAAATTGTCCTCTCCGGGCCCGGTTCTGTTCAAGCAAAAACGCTATGGCCTCAATGGCCAGCCTATTACGGTCTGGAAGTTCCGCACGATGAGGGTGATGGAGCCGGACGGCCTCGTGCAGGCCAGGGCCAACGATCCGCGCGTGACGCCTTTCGGTCGGTTTTTACGGAAGACCTCCCTCGACGAATTGCCGCAATTCGTCAATGTGCTTTCGGGGGACATGTCTATCGTCGGTCCGCGGCCCCACGCCGTCGCCCATAACGAGAAGTATCGTAGGATCGTAAAGTCCTACATGGTGCGCCACACGGTGAAACCCGGCGTTACCGGTTTGGCCCAGGTGAACGGATGGCGCGGCGAAACGGATACGACTGAAAAAATGCAGCAGCGCGTCGAGTACGATCTTGAGTACATCCAGAACTGGTCGGTGTTTTTGGATTTGAAGATTATTCTTCTGACGGTTTTGCGCGGCTTTTCCGACGAAAACGCCTACTAGATCTTCGGACTTGAATTCGTGCGCATGTTTTCCAACATGTGGCGTCGTCATCCTGACGAAAGTCAGGATGCGAGGGCCGCTTGCTCTTCAGTACGCCGCACTCGCATCCCAGCTTTCGCCGGGATGACGCTGCTATCGTTTGGATACAGTATGCGTATGAATTCAAATCCGGAGCTCTAGACCGGATTGCAGGCGAGGCGGATCACAGGTTCGGCCGTTTGCGGGTCTGCTCAGACAACGGCTCCAAGGGCTTACGCGTCGTCGGCGAGGTGATCCTCCAACCAATGAATATGATAATCGCCCTTTAGGAAATCTTCTTGACCCAACAAATGCGTGAACAACGGCACTGTGGTGTCGACGCCCTGGACGACGGTCTCCGACAACGCCCGGGCGAGGCGCGCCATACAATGAGCGCGATCATCGCCATGGATGATGAGCTTGCCGATCATAGAGTCGTAATAGGGCGGAATGGCGTAGCCGGCGTAAACGGCTGAATCGAATCGCACCCCGGGCCCTCCCGGAGCGTGAAAGTCCGTCACTTTACCGGGAGAGGGGCGGAACGTGCGCGGGTCTTCCGCATTTACCCGGCATTCTATGGCGTGGCCGGAGAACGTAACGTCTTCTTGCGAGAAGCTGAGTTCTTCGCCGCCGGCGATGCGAATTTGCTCCCGGATAAGGTCAACGCCGGTGATCAGTTCCGTCACCGGGTGCTCCACCTGGATCCTGGTGTTCATCTCAATGAAGTAGAACTGTCCGTTCTCGTATAAAAACTCGATGGTCCCGACCCCCAGATAGCCGAGCTTGGCCACCGCCGCCCGGGCGATCTCCCCGATTTCGGCGCGTGCGGCGGCGTCGATCACCGGGGAGGGCGCCTCTTCCAGAACCTTTTGGTGCCGGCGCTGTAAAGAGCAATCCCGTTCGCCGAGATGGGCGACATTGCCGTGGCTGTCGGCGATGATCTGGATCTCGATATGGCGGGGCTGTCCGAGATATTTTTCAATATAGACCGCATCGTCTCCGAAGGCGGCTTTCGCTTCGGCCCGGGCGGTGCTGATCGCTTCGGCGAGATCATCTTCGGTTTGAGCGACTTTCATGCCCCGTCCGCCGCCGCCAGAGGCCGCCTTGACCAGGACGGGAAACCCGATTTCGCGTGCGACTTTGAGAGCTTCATCGCCATCGTCAACGCCGCCGTCAGAGCCGGGAACGAGGGGGACCCCGGCCTCCTTCATGGCCGACTTCGCTGCGATCTTGTCGCCCATAACGCGGATATGGTCCGCCTTCGGCCCGATGAAGGTCAGGTCATGGGCTTCGACGATTTCCGCAAAGCGGGCGTTTTCCGATAAAAATCCGTATCCGGGGTGGATCGCGTCCGCGCCGGTGATTTCAGCAGCCGATATGATCGCCGGAACGTTCAAATAGCTGTCTTTTGCGGCCGGAGGACCTATGCACACGCTTTCGTCGGCCAGCCGCACATGCATGGCGCTGGCGTCGGCGGTGGAATGCACGGCGACGGTGGCGACGCCCATTTCCTTACAGGCGCGATGGACCCGAAGCGCGATTTCGCCCCGGTTTGCGATCAGTACTTTTTCGAACATGCTCTTATGCTGCTCTTGATATGGACAAAGGACGCTAGCTGATGATGAGCAGCGTCTCGCCGAACTCGACGGGTTGCGAATCGTTCACGAACACCTCCGCGACGGTGCCGTCCCGGGGGGCGGCGATCGCGTTCATGGTTTTCATGGCTTCGATGATGAGAAGCGTTTGCCCCTCTTTCACTTTATCGCCGGCGTTTACGAAAACCTCCGCGCCCGGCGATGGCGCGCGATAGGCGGTGCCGACCATGGGCGCCTTTATCGCCCCGGGGTGATCGCCGGGATCTGCGGCGGCGACGCTGGCCGGCGTTTCCGGTACGGGCGCTTCGACCGCCGCGGCGGATGCCGGCGCGGCGACGGGCGCCGGGGCGGGCGGCGCAGCGTAGGCTGTCACCGGCGCGGGCTCGCGTGCGACGCGCATTTTCAAATCGCCCTGTTCGATTTCGATTTCCGTCAGATCCGTCTCCGTGAGGATGGCGGCGAGTTCGCGGATCCAGTCTGAACTGACGGGTCCGGTTTTATTTTTATCGGACATGCGGTGTTACTCTTTGGCAGAAGAGGCGTGCGCCTGATTGTCGTCTAAGTATGCTTAATACTTTGGTTATCCGGTCTCGGCTCCGGCATCAAGCGACTTCGCCGCGTCCAGGGCGAGAATATACCCTTTTACGCCGAACCCGGCGATGGTTCCGTCGGCGGCGAGGGCGACATAGGACGTATGGCGAAAGGCCTCCCGTGCGGCGGGGTTGGACAGATGCACTTCGATCTTAGGAATCGCGATCGCTTTCAAGGCGTCGTGGAGCGCGATAGAGGTGTGGGTGTAGGCGCCGGCGTTCACAACCAGGGCGGCGGCCTTCGCGCCCGCTTCTTGTGTCCAGTCGACCAGCGTTCCTTCGGAATTCGTTTGGCGGAAGTCAATTGCGCGCCCAAATGTTTTTGCGTGGGCGGCGCAGAGCTTTTCGATATCCGCCAAGGTCTGCGACCCGTAGATCTCCGGCTCCCGCGTTCCCAGGAGATTGAGATTGGGTCCGTTCAGAATAAAAATCGGTTTTTCCGCCATGCCGGATTATGTCCATGCCAGGGGTGAGTTTTGATTGACAAACAGCGCTAGCCTATATGAACCCTATTTATAAGTCGCAAAAACCTAAAAAACGAAAATCATGCACCTGAACATCCAACTGAACGGGGAACAGAGGGCCGTAGAAGGGCCTTTGACGGTCTCCGGCCTCATCGCCGCGCTGGAGTTGCCCGCCCGTAAAATCGCGGTGGAGCGCAACCTGGAGATCGTGCCGCGATCCGCCTATGCGGATACGCCTGTCGATGACGGAGATCGTATTGAAATTGTCCAGTTCGTGGGCGGGGGGTGACGATGATGACCGAAGATAAACCATTGCAGATTGCCGGCCGGACCTTCGCCTCGCGCCTCATTATCGGCACGGGCAAGTACGAGACCTATGCGCAGAACGCCAAAGCCGCCGAGGCGGCGGGGGCGGAGATGGTGACGGTGGCCGTGCGCCGGGTGAACCTCACCGACCGCGACAAGCCGATGCTGGTCGATTATCTCGATCCGGAAAAATACGTTTATCTGCCGAACACGGCGGGCTGTTTCACTGCGGAGGACGCGATCCGCACCCTGCGCCTGGCGCGGGAGGCCGGCGGCTGGTCGCTTGTGAAGCTTGAAGTGCTGGCCGATCAGAAGACGCTTTATCCGGACATGGAGGAAACCCTGAAGGCCGCCAAATTGCTGATCGGCGACGGTTTCGACGTGATGGTCTATTGTTCCGATGATCCTGTCTACGCTCGTAAGCTTGAAGACGCTGGTTGCTGCGCGATCATGCCTTTGGGCTCCCTGATCGGCTCTGGCCTCGGCGTGCAGAACCCCGTCAATATACGGCTTATCGTCGAGCAATCCTCCGTTCCCGTCATTGTCGACGCCGGCGTCGGCACGGCCTCGGATGCGGCGATGGCGATGGAGCTTGGCTGCGACGGCGTTTTGATGAACACCGCAATCGCCGAGGCGAAGGACCCGATCCTTATGGCCTCAGCGATGAAACACGCCGTCATCGCCGGGCGCGGGGCTTATCTCGCCGGCCGCATGGGTAAAAAGCGCTACGCAGATCCGTCCTCGCCCCTCGCCGGACTGATTTGAGCGCGCGCCTCCGCGCCGTTGGCTCTTGCCGCAGCTTCGGTGTAACCTGTCAGAGCAAACGGGAGCAGGGCGTTATGAAACGTATTATTTTATCCATTGCGGCCGCCGTCGCTGCGCTCGCATCGGCGCGCGCCGGCGACGTTGTTGAGGTCGGGCCCTATGCGATCAAGACCTTCGATCCCGCGCTATACTCTCAAGAACCAACGGAGTGCGATCGTCTCGCCGGGCACAGGGACGATCCCCATAAGGTCGCGCCTGGTAAGTCGCGGGCGGAAATCGATTTGCCGACGGCGGTGACGGCCTGCAAGGCCGCGGTAGAGGCTGATCCGACAAATCCGCGTCTGAACTATATCGCTGGCCGCGTCCTCGCTTACAGCGGACGAGGCGACGAGGCGATGCCTTATCGCAAGGCGGCGGTGGAGGGCGGTTATCCCCAATCCCTCTTCGTGACCGGCTATATCTATGTTTTGGGCCTCAACATTGAAAAAGATGTTTGCCTCGGCGCGGAGTTGATGCGCTTGTCGGCCCTTGCCGGACGGTTCGCCGGTCAGACGGGTTTTCCTTATTATGTGACCAGCGGCCAGTTTCAGGATTGTCCTGTTCGCATGGACAAGGTTGAGATGCTCGACATGCTGAACGCCGCTGCGCCCAGCGCCCGAAATTTCTACGAAGAGATTCTGGTGGATACGCTGCGGGCGCGCGTCAACGATCTGTGAGGCTGGGTTCCGTTTTTCTGGGGTAAAGCCGGAACAAAGTGGCGACGAATCACTTACCTTAAACCTTTCTCTATTCGTTCACGCACAATATGTTGATTTATTTTCAGTTTTGCCCATAGAGCCGGTTGGCGCCCAGCGGTTTTCAGGTCTTAAAGCCACTTTCAAAAAATCTGTAGAATTGGTTAACTGATGGGGTGATAAGTAGGAATACGACGCTGCAGAAGCTGCGGCGAAGGGGCGATAAGTACTGTTTTA
The DNA here is from genome assembly GCA_039183635.1 of Pseudomonadota bacterium. Classification (GTDB taxonomy): domain Bacteria; phylum Pseudomonadota; class Alphaproteobacteria; order Caulobacterales; family Parvularculaceae; genus JBCDBL01. Next base: position 1,680 of record JBCDBL010000071.1, on the reverse strand, counting down.
AGGGAGACGGCCTGACAATGAAGATGCGGTTGAAGGCGGGCGTGCGTGCGGCGGCGATGGGGGCTGCGGTCCTGGCGGCAGGAGCTTTTGCGGGGGTGGCGGATGTGGCGGAGGCGCGCGATGCGCCCGACAGTTTCGCCGATCTCACGGACAAGTTGGCGCCTGCGGTGGTGAATATCTCCACTGCGCGCAATGTCGGCCAGCAGCAGCCGTTTGCCGACGGCTCCCCCTTCGAGCAGTTCAACGAGTTCTTCGGCCGCCGCCAGTTGGCGTCCCTGGGCTCCGGCTTCATCGTCGATCCGTCGGGCATCGTCGTTACGAACAACCATGTCATCGATGGCGCCGATGAAATCTCAATCGGCCTTGACGACGGCCGCAGCTATGAGGCGGTGGTGCTTGGACGGGATCCGGATTCAGATCTCGCTGTTTTGAAAGTGAACGATCCGGCCGCGCCGGATGATTTACCCCATGTGCGGTGGGGGGATTCTGAAACCGCCCGGGTCGGCGACTGGGTGATCGCCATCGGCAACCCTTTCGGCCTCGGCGGCACGGTGACGGCGGGCATCATCTCCGCCCGCAACCGCGACATCAACGCCGGCAACTACGACTCCTTCATTCAGACCGACGCCTCGATCAACCGCGGCAATTCCGGCGGGCCGTTGTTCGATCTGGACGGCAGGGTGATCGGCGTCAACACGGCGATCATCTCGCCCACCGGCGGGTCCATCGGCATCGGCTTTGCGGTGCCGTCGGCCTGGGCGCGTCAAACGGTTGATCAAATCGTTCAGTTCGGCGAAACGCGTCGCGGCTGGCTGGGCGTGCGCGTCGACGAGGTGACGGACGATTTGGCCGAGAGCCTCGGCCTCGCCAAGACCGGCGGCGCGCTTGTAACCGGCGTGACGACGGAAAGCCCGGCCGATAAAGGCGGCCTCGAAGTCGGAGATGTCGTTTTAAAATTCGATGGCGCTGAAGTGAAAGACTGGCGCAGTTTGCCCCGTATGGTGGCCCAGGCCCAGGTCGGCGGCACGGTCCGCGTTGAAGTTCTGCGCGAGAAGAAGAAGCGAACGTTGCGCGTCACCCTGGAGCAGCGGGAGACGAGCCCGATTGCATCTCTTAACCGCAACGCCCAGCCTGAGCCCGTCGTCCCGACAGACGGCGCGGCGATCCTCGGCATGACGCTCGAACCGTTAAACGCCGAAAATCGACGCCGGTATGGCATTTCTGCAGATGTGCAAGGCGTCGTCGTCACCCGCGTCGACCCCGCCAGCAACGCAGCGGGCAACATTGCGCCGGGTGATGTCATCCTTGAAGTGCAATGGAAAGAGGTTGGCGATCCGAATTCCGCGGAGAAACAAATCTCCAAGGTTCTGAACGACAGCGATGCGCCGATCCTTTTGTTCATCAAGCGCGGCGACACCGAAACGTTTAAAACCGTCCGGCCATAGACCCGTGCCGAGCAAGCCTAGAGCACGTCTCATTTAATTGAATTCATATGACGTGCTCTAGGTCTTTGTTTGCGCGTGTCTTTTACGCAAAACCGGTATCCACTTTTGCGTGACACGCGCTAGGCTGTAGTGACGATTTAATCATTTTATCCATAGCATTATGCTTGCGATCTTTATGAAGCCAAGGAAGTTTTGAGCGAGCTTGTCGTACCGGGTTGCGATGCGTCTCCACTGT
>JBCDBL010000070.1:0-23474 GCA_039183635.1 Pseudomonadota bacterium | reverse complement strand
CTATCCCCAGAACCTGTGGAAAACTCTGTTGAAAAAATGAGAGGCTTTTCCTCAACGTCAACAAATACAAGGATTTGGTTAGGGCGCCTAATTTTTAGGCATATTGTAAGGTATTGATTTCATTGCAAACTCTCTATTTTTGAAACAGTTCCGTTTGCATGCATCAAGGCCGCTTGTCCCGTTACGCGTGTAAAGGCCATGTGCATAAAAAAACGTTGTCAAGCCCAAAAAGCGCAATTTATGCGTGACGCGCCTAGTGCGCTTTTTCTCGAATGATTTCAACGCCTGCGACGGTCGCGCCGGGCAACGCGTCGGGTTTTTCAATGTGTACGACCACCCGCTCGACAAGTGCGTGGGCGAGGCACAAGGCGGCGATACGTTCGCCAAGGGTCTCCACAAGGCGTACATGGCCTTCGGCGATAATGTCCTTCACCCCATTGGAGATCTTTTCGTAGCATACGATGTCCTCGTAGCGCTCGGACAACGGGTCCCCAACGGAGGCCACTTCCATGGTGATGGAGATGGCGAGGGGCTGGGCCTTGTCATGCTCGTGGGCGTGCACGCCGATAAACGCGTCCACTGTCAGGTCGCGCAGGAAGACCTTGCGACAGGTTTCTCGTTTCGGACGCGGGAACGGGGCGGTAATGGACGCTTTGGACACAATGGCTCAGTCGATCTTATGTGGAACTCAAGGGCGGCTTATTCGGTGAGACCATAAACATCGGGAGTTTGCCACACCAGATGCTGGCCGCCGTCGACGGCGATCATTTGGCCTGTAACGACATCGGCGTCAAGCAGATAGAGGAGGGCGCGGCAAATTTCTTGCGGGTTCGAGCCGCGTTCCAGCAATGTCGCTTTTTGTTGTTTTTCAAAGTCTTCGGCCGTTTGGCGCACATTGCGTAAGGTCGGGCCGGGGCCGATGGCGTTGACCCGAATGCGCGGCGCAAGCCCTTGGGCGAGGGTGCGGGTCAGGGTCCAAAGCGCTGATTTGCTGGCCATATAAGAGACGAAATGCGGCGTGAGCTTCCAGACGCGCTGATCGATCATGTTGACGACTGAGCCCTTCGCCTCGGCAGGAAGGGCCGCTGCGAAATCCTGGATCAGTTTCACGGGCGCCCGCAGGTTCGCTTCCATATGCAGGTCCCAGCTATCCCTTGTCATGGTCTCAATGCGGTCGTCTTCGAAAGTCGAGGCGTTGTTGATGAGGATGGTGAGAGGACCGACCGCTTTTCCCGCCTTGGCCACCAGATCGGCGACTTCTTCCTCTTTCGACAGGTCGGCCTGCACGATCTCCGCCTTGCGGCCTGCTTTTCGCACCGCAGCGGCGGTTTCCTCCGCGGGGCCGGCGCTTTTGTTGTAATGGACCGCCACATCGTAACCCGCGGCGCCAAGGGCCTCCGCCATCGCTTTGCCCAGGCGCGCCCCGGCGCCAGTGACGAGGGCCGCGCCCTTGAACTTTGTGTTCTCCGGCATCAGCCCGCCAGCGCGCCCTGGGCGAGAACCCCAATGTAGGCGAAATATGCGATTGAGAATAAGACCCCCCACATGCGGTTGATCGTTCCGCGGAGGAAAATGAACCCGGATACCAAGATGGTGCAAGCGATCATGACGGGAACGTCAAACATCTGGGCCGCAGGGGAGAACGCCGCGCCGCCGGCGAGACCGGCTGCGCCGCCCACAGCAAGGAGGTTGAACAGGTTCGATCCAACGACGTTGCCAAGAGCGACGGCGGAATGCTTGCGCATCGCTGCTGCAACGACGGTGGCCAGTTCCGGCAAGGATGTGCCGAAGGCGATGATGGTGAGGCCGATCAGCTCGTCCCTCACGCCAAGCTGTGCTGCAAGAAGAGCTGCATTATCCACCAGAAGCTGCGCGCCGATGGGCAGGCCGATCAGCCCGACGATGATGTAAACCCCAATCCGCACGGCGCCTGAAGGCGCGTCTTCCAACTCTTCAAGTTCCTCAGCTTCATCCTGCCCGCCGGATCGCATGCGCAGTCCGGAGTAAGCGACAAAAGCGACGATAAGCGCAAACAAAAAGGCGCCGCGGTTAAAGTCTATGGCGCCGGGTTGAAACGCAAACCATGAGAACAACGCTGTTGCAATCAACATGATCACTGCGTTGCGCTTCAGGCCGTCGACGGAGCAGGCGATTGGGTAAATGATTGCAGGCAAACCCAGCACCAGAAGTACATTGGCGATGTTTGACCCGATGATGTTGCCGACAGCGATCCCGGCTTCGCCAGCGAGTACGGCTTTTACGGTCACCACCAGTTCCGGCGCCGACGTGCCGAAGGCGACGATGGTCATCCCGATCAGCAGGGGCGGAATGTTCAAGAGTTTCGCAAGGCCCACCGCCCCGCGCACCAAAATATCACCGCTGATCAGCAATACCGCCAATCCGGCGATGACGAAAAACAGCATCATCCCCATAGTCGCCCCGCTCCAGGTAAAGGTCGGCGCTTGTGGGCGCGCCGACTGCTAAACCGCTTATATAGTATGCTATTTTGAAATTGCTGCATGCCAGATGTCATAAACAACACCTGGCGCAATTTTTTAATCGACGCTTCCGTACTCAAGCACGTTGAGCAGAATGAAAATGGCGAGGAAAACGAGGATGATGTAGATCGCTGTCATATCGTACCTTAAGTCTGACGATTTTTTCATAACAGCTTATAGGGCTCTCGCCGCAATTGGCAAAGGGTTTGGGGCCTGGAGCTTGAGGCGATGAACTAAAATCGCCTGTTGCTCTACAGTCTTGATCGGTCGCGAGGGGGTAACGACCGGTTCACGTTTATTCGCCCGGCGGTTTAAAGCGATTTCGGATCAACCAAGACCACTCAATCGCTTCATACCCTCGTTCTTGCGCGCTTGCGAACGGCGAACTGCATACACTTTGCCTGGAAGAGACTTAACAGGTTAGAATCTTGGGAATCTTCGTTGATCGTTAAAATGCGCGCCTTCTGCTTAAGCCTGGTTTTACAGCGCCGGCGTAAGGTCGATTTTGCACCTTAGGGGCTTAATGGGAGCAAGGTCGCGTATATGGAAGCGCAATCGCCTTACGAGATTCTCACTGCCGACAGTGTCGTTACTGAGCGGCGCTTGTCGCATCGTCTGTTCCTCCACTGGCTGATGCAGGCCGGCGAGGCTCCCTACGCCTCCTATGAGGACATATCCCCCGATCAGCTCGGCGAGGATTGGGATTGGTGTTTTATCCTCGACGTTGAGAAAAGTTCGGATTTTCCTTACTTCACGCATCTGGGAAAACAGCTTGCGGGATATTCCGGCGTTTTGCTCACCGGGTGCAGCGACTGGAGCTGCACCGTCCTCGATAAAGCAACGGAGAAGGTGGAGGAGATGCTGCGCGACCGGGCGCCGCTTCTTGTTCAGGACGAACTGACGTTGTTCAATAAGAACCGTTTGCTGTTCCGGTCTATTCTGCTGCCCTTATCCGATGATCAGCGGACGATCACCCATGTTCTCGGCGCTGCGAACGGCAAGCTCGCCGACGCCTAGAGCTGTTCGCCTTTGTCGTTTGTCGCCAAACGGCTCTGGAATCTTAGTTTCGACCGCGTGAGACGGACCTTCGTCTGATCGACGTCACGCATGACGTGCTCTAAAGCGTCTCTTCTTCAATGGGAATCAGGCAGACGCTTTAAGTCTTTGCTTTTTCGCATTTGCGGACAGCCAACCGTACACACTTGGCCTGGAAAGGCTTTAGGCGGCGTTTGCCTCTTATTCCAAACAGAGTACTGGCGTGAGCTTATAGGAAAACGGCGGCCCCAAGGGGCCGCCGTTGTTGTAGAAGGGCTATATCGTTGTCTTGTGCTATGCTTTGCGACGACGACGTGCGTATACGCCAAGGCCGAACAGGGCGAAGCCGATAAGGCCTATTGTTCCAGGCTCCGAGACCGGCGTTCCGCCCCCGGTGCAGCCCGGAAGGTTCGGGTTATCATCGCATGTGTCGATGATTTCCTGAACTTTCGTATCGATGAAGTTCGCGAAAAACGGGTCCGGATCGGAGCGGAAGTTACGAATGTCAAACGCTTGACCGCCATGGTTTGCAGCCAGTACGCCATAGCGCGCGTTGGTGGTGCCGACGCCGGGACGGCCGATATAATTGAACAAGGCGTTTTTCGCAGCCAAAGCAGCGTCCGCCGCCAGGAAATCCGACTGGGAACTGTCATCGTCTTCATCTGTAATCAGAATGGTGTTGATGATGCTGTCTGTGCGGAAGGTGAGGTTGTTCATAGCGAACAATGTCGCTTCGCTGCCCGGCTCGGACGGTTGGCATGGGGCGCCGAGCGATTGAAAGGCGCCGCCAGGGGCGTTGAACGCGCCGAAGCTGGTGACATCCTGTTGAAGTTTCACAACATTGCTACAGGAAATGGCGCCGCCACGACCGCCCGGTCCGCCAAAGCTAACGAGGCCGTAGTTTGCATCGATTCCGGCGTTCACCATCGCCGTATTGAACTGGACAATACGCTGCCGCACTTGGTTGATGTCGTTCGCCATGCTGACGGAATCATCAATCACGAAGACGATGTCTGAGATGATGGCCGCCTGGGTCGTCGTGGCCGCAACCAAAGACGCCACAGCGCCCAACACGGTTGTCTTGATAGATTTAATCATAGGAATCCCCGGATTTTAATTTTGTATACTACTTCTAGCAAACTGTATGCCATGAATAATATTTTTAAATTCAATGACTTAATGTGTGGCAGGGGATAATCCGAGTACGAAATGTCAAAAAAAGTAACATAAAATCCGATGAAACTGTAAAAAAAGCCGACACGCTCCTTGTCGCGTTAAAGGACGATGCGCCCTTCTTGGGGGTGTCTGGTCGGTTTGACTTGCAGGCGTCGTGCAGCGGGCCTGACTGATGTCCGATAATAGGCGCAGCAGCGCTATACAGTCCGACGACGCTGTCTCGTCGCGTAGAGAATTGTTTTTTGATCTCAGCAAAAAAGAAACCCGCCTTTTACAGCGGGTTTCAAAATTTCGACGTTGTCGGTATTTTAAGGCTTATGACTTGACGATCCGGCGGAGGACCAACAGGCCAATGCCGATGAGAAGCAAGCCGCCTGGCGCAGGAACGTCAGTTGGATCTGGATCGACGCCTGGGTCGGTGATCACTTCTTGCAGCTTTGCGGCGAAGAAGTTGTTCACGAAGTTTGCGTCATTGGCGCCGGCAATGTTGAACGTCCGGGCGATAAGACCAGCTCTCAAAATTTGCGCTTGAGCGCTGTTCGCCGTTGCCGGGTCAGCTTCCAAAGCCGCCAAAGTCGCCGCTGCATCGTAGTTCAGCAGATCGGCGTCCGCGACGTCTTTGAGATAATCGCCATATTGCCAAATCGACGGCGCATCATTGCGATTGATCAGCATATTGAGGTAGGCGTTGTTGTCGATAACCGCTTGGGCGGTCGCATCGATCTCGTCCTGCCATGGTCCCCATATGGAGCTTGCCGCGCCGTTGGAAGGAGCGTCTCCGCCTTGTTGGTTGGCGGGTCTGTTGGCGGCGAAGAATGCGCGATCCGAATCTTCGTCTGTGGCGAGAATGAGATTGATACGCGCATCGCTGCGGAAATTCAAAAACCCGTCTTCAGGGATGTTGTTGTTCGCAAGCTCGCTGTTCGGCGCTTCGCCAAGAACCATGCGGATCGTTTCAAAACTGGCTTCCGGGTTAAAGTTGTGGTTGTTTTGAATGCCAGGGTTGGCGCCGATGGTGACATTGTTGAGCGCGGTTTGCGCCGCTGTCGCATCCGGCGTGAGGTCCAAAATAAGTTCCGGCTGGCCGCCGAACACCACGACGGAGAACCGCGCATCAACGTTGTTCGCGTTCAAGCCGCTTACGAAGGAGCTGAACCCGTTGCGGACGCCGGCGATTTCGCCGGCCATGGACGATGTGCCGTCGATCATGAACACGAAATCGGTTTTGATCGTTGCGGCGTGAGCGCTGGTTGCAGAAAAAAGAGCTGCTGCGCCAGCAACCATATACTTAAACATACTCGATAACCCCCTTTGATGGTTAGACTCTAATTTATGCGATTTTTATGCCATTAAAATATCTTTTTTATTTCAAATGCTTATAGGGTTATTCTCTTTTTCAGGCGCCGTTTTTGTCAAAAAAAGTAACAACAAAAATGATGAAATGTAAAAATTTTTGACAAAGCGCCGTCTTCTGCGTTCGGTTCTCGCCCGCGGTTCATCGATTGAGCGACAATCAATAGCGTTTCACGACAGTGTTGATCTGCAACCGACATATGGCTGCAGGTGAACGAGGGAAGGGGGACCAGCCCTCCTCCGTCGCAGGACAATGCGCGTGGAACGGCGGATTTTTTATCGCCGACAAGACCGACACCGTAACCCGCGGCGCCCTGTTTTACGGTTTAACCGTAAGTTTGCTTCAAATGATCGGCCAGGCGCATTGTGAGGGCGAGCAGGTTTAAGGTTGGATTGGCTTTCCCATAAGTTGGAAACACAGAACTTCCCGCCACGTAGAGATTGCCTATATCGAAGGTCCTGCAGTTTGCGTCCACAACGCCATGCTTTGGATCTGCAGCCATTCTCGTGGAGCCCATATGGTGATGGCCGCCCTGCAGGACGGCGGGCCATGATTTGAACCGGTTTTCCAGTTCGACTTTCACCCGGCCGAGACTGTTTTGTCCAAGGGCTTTTCCCAGCTGTTTGTGGGTTTTTTCAATGGACAGGTAATCTTGTTCGGTCAACCGCCAGTCAAGCTTCGTGCGCGGCATGCCGATCTTGTCTTTGCGGCCGCTAAGCGTGATCCGGCTATCCGGGTTCGGAACGACTTCGCATCTATTATAAAGCAGGAAAACCGAATCATCCCCGGCGGCGTTCGAGTTAAAAAGGTAAGAGAACACGTCGTCCATATTTAAGATGGCTGCGCCAACATCGGAGAAGAAGTTATCCGGCCACTGACCTTGGTCGAAGGATCGCTTTAAACGTCTTACTGCGCCGAAGCCTTCCGATGTTTCTGTAAAATTTGAGACCGAGTGGAGCGTGATATCCATGTTGAGCAGCCGGTGGCGTTTTTGCGCATTGCTGGTCAAGTCGATGGCGAATGTGACGGGCGTTGCAGGCGACGTCATGAAGGAGTTAAACAAATCGCCGCTATCGGGCGACAGGATATAACCTGACGCCAATTCAAGGTGATCGGCGAAATACCGTCCGACAAGGCCTGCGCCATTCGCCAGGCCTTGCTTGTGCGTATTGTTCGAGGCCAAAAGCAGTCTGGCGTTTTCGATGCCGCCGGCGGCGAGAACAACAGCCTTCGGCGCAACCTTGTAAGACGTCCCGTCGAGGGTTTTGACGTTTACCGCATCAACGATATTGGGGTTATCGTTTGTATCGATATGAAATACGTTTGCATTTAAAAAGACCTTGATATTGTCGGCTTTGTCCAACCGGTCGCGATAGGCCTCCCCAAATCGCGTGGGCGTTGAAAATTGAAACACCGCCGACCTGAACTCTTCCCCAAAAGCGGTGTCGGTTTCCGCATGGATGTGCGCAGCGTAATTTGAGATCCAATGGTCGGGGTCATAGTTGTTCGACGGCAATTCACACAATGCCGCGGCCCGCGGCAAATAACGCGAAAATTCTTTGTACGTTATCGGCCATCCGCTATCGCGAACCCAATCGCGTTTTTCAAAATCAATAGGATCGAACGGCCGGCACCAGCCGGCCCAATGGTTCGTAGAGCCGCCAAAGTAGCGCAGACGCGTCGCATCGAGCGTATAATACGGCAGGCCGGCGTTTTCACCGATGTAAAGGTCCTGAACGTCGGGTTCGAAATCGAAGCCGCCGGATTCAAGCAAGATCACGTTGGTGTTGGTTCCGGCGAATTCCAGAGCGAGAGATATGCCCGCCGCGCCGCCGCCGATGATGCACAAATCGCACTCCAGGGCGTCTTGATCCGGAACGTTTCGTATATCTGTGATCATGCGCTTGGCTTTCGTTAAGGCGGCGTTTTAACAGAACGGGGCGGGGCGGCTCAGGGGCGCAAGAGCGGCGCGGCCGCAAGCAAAAGCCCTTCTGTGCGCGACAATATCCAGCCGTTGATTTGGACCGTTCGGTCTGCGGCGAAATCTTGCGCTGCGGCGGTGCTGCTGAGCGTTTTCGGCAATCCGGCGGCGATCCGCGCCGCGCCGAATCGGGCGTTCAATTGGTCGAGCGCTGCGACAGGCGACATCTTCAGCGCCTTTACGGCCAGTTGCGACAGTCGATAAACTTCGTTTTTTGCGTGTTTGCGGCGGCTGAATGTCGAGGCCAATGCATTGGGGGAGGCGGCGAGGCTCGCGGTTGCGCCGACCGCAGCAAGAACCTTCAAAAATACGCGTCTTTCCATAACACTCCGCCAGAACCAATATGCGTCGATGAGAAGCAATCATGTTTTGAGCATGAAACAATGACTGCGTTCAAGCTCATTTCCTTGAGATCATATCGCGGGGACGTAAAGCTTTTTTAAATAGAAAGGGGCGTTTTTGCCCGCGTGAACCTGAACGACCTTGTCCTCGTCTATTGCGGCCTGCGCCTTATATTACATCGCCAAGCATAATGAAGAGGCGCGCGATTGGTAAGCGCAGCCTGTGAAGGACACCCTGGGACGCGATGCTGAAAAAATCTGACTTACCCTCAAAAATATGCCCCGTCTGCGACCGCCCGTTCAGTTGGCGGAAGAAATGGGCGGCGTGCTGGGAGGAGGTGCGCTATTGCTCGCAAAGATGCCGTCGCGCTTCGAAAGCGAGAAAGGCGAAGGCGTGACGCAGCTTTCTTTATCGATTGAGGGCGCATCGTTGGAGTGTGTGGAATGGACGCCCGGCCGGGAAGCGGGGCTACGGCGCATGGCCGCCTTCACGCCGCGCATGGGGCGCGCCTACGCCGGGAAGCGCAATTATGATTACGGCCGCGACAGGCGGGCGAACGTCTCTGCTTTGTCGCCCTGGATTCGCACGCGCCTTGTGTTGGAGGAGGAGGCCGCGGCCGCCGCTCTCAACGCCCATGGGCTATCGCCGGCGGAAAAGTTTCTTCAGGAGGTTTGCTGGCGAACCTATTTCAAGGGCTGGCTTGAGCATAGACCCGGCGTTTGGACCGCTTATCTGCGGGACTTGAAGGGCGCCCTTGACGCCTGTGGACAAGACGCCGTTCTGCGTAAGCGGTATGAGGCTGCTATTACAGGGCGTACAGGGATCGATTGTTTCGACGCCTGGGCAAGCGAGCTTGTGGAGACCGGCTATCTCCACAATCACGCACGGATGTGGTTCGCTTCCATATGGATTTTCACGTTGAAGCTGCCCTGGGTTCTCGGTGCTGATTTCTTTCTTACCTATTTGATGGATGGCGATGCGGCTTCCAACACCTGTTCCTGGCGCTGGGTGGCGGGGTTGCACACGGCCGGCAAAACCTATCTCGCCCGGTCCTCAAATATTAAAAAGTATACGGATGGGCGGTTTGATCCTGAAGGGCTCGCCGCCGCCGCGCCGGCTTTGGAGGGGGACATTCCCGCCCCAGGCGTCCTGCCGCCTGTCGACCCTCCGCCTGACGGCCCCATTGCTTTATTGCTGACCGAGGAGGACTTGGGCGTTGAAACTTTGCGTCCGCCCGGCGCCGAAGTGAAGGCGCTCGCCGGCGTGTCGTTCGCCGCCGACCGCGGGCCCAACGGCGTCGGCGCGCAGGCCGCCGCGTTCGCCGCAGGCGCGCTGGAGGACGCCCTTGACCGCGGCGCGGAGGTGTTCGGCGTAAAAAGCTTCGCCCTTGCCGGCGATGCAACCTTTACGGAGGTTGCGGCGGCCTGGGCCAGGGCGTCGGAGTGTAAAACCGTCGTAACGGGCTTTCCCGCCGTCGGCTGGGTGCGGCCGCGCCTTGAGGCGCTCAGCGCACAGTTAAAGGCCGAGGGCGTCGCGTTGCGCTATCTCCAACGTCCTTGGGACGCGTTGTTCTGGCCCCACGCCAAAAAAGGCTTTTTCGGCTTGAAAAAGGCGATGCCGTCGGTCCTCGCCGAATTAGGGCTGCCGGTTTAGGCGTGAAAAGCGCAATCTGCGTGTGGATAACGGCTTGGGGCTGAATTTCACGCTCGAATTTTTGACGTCCGGCCGCAGGCTAATATCCAATGGCGAGGCCGTCTTTGCGCATTTCAGTGGCGCCGATATAGACGCCTGTCTCCGGGGTCCTGTAAATCGCCTGGTAGCCGCCGAACATGCTTCCTGTACCGACGGTCTCGACATTGTGTCCCATCTGTTTCAGCCGTTCGACGGCGTCGTCGGACACGCCAGGTTCGACGTATAAAACGCCTAACGGGTCCTGATGGCGGTCCGTGGGCTGGCGGCCGCCCTGGTGGTTGAGGCGGGCGGCGTCGCCGGCTTCCTGCAAATTCATGCCGTAGTCGACGAGGTTGATCAGGATCTGGATATGGCCCTGGGGCTGCATGCTGCCGCCCATCAGGCCGAAACTGACAAGGGGCGCGCCGTCCTTCATGATGAAGGCCGGGATGATCGTTTGGAACGGGCGCTTGCCCGGAGCGTAGACGTTCGGATGGTCAGGGTCGAGGGAGAACAGCTCCCCCCGGTCCTGGAGCATGAAGCCGAGCCCGTCGGGCACAAGGCCGGAGCCGAGGCCCCTGTAATTCGACTGAATGAGCGAGACCATCATGCCGTTTTTATCGGCGACGGTGAGGTATGTCGTATCCCCCGCTTTCTCAAGGGCCGGATCGCCCGGACCCGGCGCGGGGTTCGCCTTGTCCGGATCGATAAGCGCGAAGCGTTCTTGTCCGTAGGCGTCTGACAGCAGTCCGTCGACGGGGATGTCGGCGAAGGCCGGGTCGGCGTAATATTTGGCGAGGTCTTCGAAGGCGAGGCGTTTGGCCTCCGTGATGTAGTGCAACACCTGCGCGTCCCCGCGCGGCCATTGGGCGAGGTCGACATTCTTCAGAATATTGGCCATTTGCAGGGCCGCAAAGCCCTGGCCGTTGGGGGGCAGTTCGCACAGACCGTATCCCCGGTAATCCACACAGGCCGGCGTCACCCACTCGCTTTCGTGGGCGGCGAAATCCTCATATGTGAGATCGCCGCCGATCCTTTTCATGTAGGCGTCGACGGTTTTGGCGATGTCGCCCTTGTAAAACGCATCGCGCCCCTTTCTGGAGATCAGGCGGTAGGTCGCGGCGAGGTTTGGGTTTTTGAAAATCTCGCCCGCCTTCGGCGGAGCGCCCGTTGGAAAATAGGTGGCCTTGGCGTTTTCGAACTCCTCGATCATCTCCATATTGTCTTTGAACCCGGCGTAGTTCCGCCCGAAATCATGGGCGATGACGGGGCTCACCGGAAATCCGTCCTCGGCGTAGGCGATGGCGGGCGCAAGAACTTTCCGCATGGAAAGGTTTCCAAACTTTCCATGCAACTCGAACCAGCCGTCGACGGCCCCGGGTACAGTGACGGGAAGGCTGCCGAGGGGCGGAATGCCCTCGGCGCCGTCCAGCTTTTCCATAAGATCTTCATAGGACCGCCCCAGGGGGCTGCGGCCTGAGGCGTTAAGGCCGTGGAGCTTTTTCGTTTCCGGGTCCCAGACGATCGCGAACAGATCGCCGCCGATCCCGTTGCCCGTGGGCTCCATCAGGCCGAGGGCGGCGTTTGCAGCGATCGCGGCGTCGACCGCGGTGCCGCCGTCCCGCAAGATTTCAACGGCGATGCGGCTCGCCAGGGGATGGGCCGTCGCCGCCATGCCGTTTTCGGCGTAGACGGGGCTGCGCGACCATGTCTCCCCCACGGGCCGGCCGCCGCCGCCGATCTCAAGCGGCGCCCTCGGCTCCGCCGCGATGGCGTCCCCCGCCAGGGCCAATGTCAGCGCGCCCGCCGACAGCAGGGCGTGTTTGTAGGCTTTCAGCAGGGTCATGGGCGGGCTCCTTGTCTTGTGCGGTTTTGTCTTCTTGGTCGCTTGGGCTTTTGTCGTTTTTATTGACGCTACGCTATTAAGCGAATGTCTTCAATTATATCGCCCGCCATAAGGGGCATAACATCTATAGATCCCGATACGGATCTAAGTTAAATCGCGATCGCCGCCGTTTCGGCGCGAAGGCGCTTTTTTATGTAAAAAGGAGGAGCGCGACGGGAATCGTAACCGTCGCCGCCAGGGTTTGCAGCGTAATGATTTCAGCCATGAGTTTTGCGTCGCCGCCCATTTGCCGGGCGAGAAGGTAGGCGTTGCTGGCGCAGGGCGCGGCGCTGGCGATGATGATGACAGTGAGAGCGGGACCTGTCACCCCGAACAGGCCTGCAAAGCAAAACGCCAGCAAGGGCATGAAGACGGGCCGCAGAAACGCGCCCATGGCGAGCGCCGGACCCGGGCGGCGCAGGGAGGCGAGATCGAGCCCCGCGCCCACGCAGATAATCCCGATCGGCAAGGCGGCCCGGGCGAAGATATCCAGCGTGTCGTTGATGACGGCGGGCGGCCTAAGGCCGCTGAAGTTGGCTATGACGCCGGCGAAGATCGCGACAATGAACGGATTTGTGTAAAGATCTTTAAAGATCTTCGCGCCGCTCGGCGCAGTTCCGCTCGCGTAGCGGGACAGGACGAGAATGCTGAAAACGTTCAAAATCGGGATCATAAAGACCATGGCGACGGCGAGCATGGCAAGGCCGATTTCGCCGGCGATGTTGTCCGCAACCGCGAGGGCGATCATTGCATTCCACCGCAACGTACCCTGAAAGATCGAGGTGAAACGGACGGGCGCGATCCCCCAGATGCGCTCAATGAGCGTTCGGGACGCCAACAGGGCGGCGGTCATCACGAAAATCGACGCCAACAGCGCCCCGCCCATGTTAAGCGTTGGAAAGCTGTTGAAATCGGCCTTGGAAATCGTTTGGAACAGGACGGCGGGGAAAAGCACGAAATAGGCGAGACTCTCAACCCCGCGCCATTGGTCGCCGGTGATGAGGCCCGTTCTGGCGATCAGATATCCCGAAGCGATTACGAGGATCACCGGCGTCAGGGCGGCGAGCGTTGTCAGCATGGCGTGGCTTTCACGTTTGAAGCGAACGGCTCCAGCGGGCCTGGGCGATTGCTTTAAGGGGTGAAGGCGCGGCTGCCTGCCTTAAAGGCGACCGCTTTGACCGATATATCCGGGTCGGCGCGCCAAGAAAAGGCGCTTCAGCCCTTTATCTCCGATGTTACGGATCGCCTTTGACGGCCCGCGCCGGCGCGCCCACTGCGGTTGTCCCGGGGGCGAGGTCGTTAAGGACGACGGCGTTCGCGCCGATTTTACAGTCTGCGCCAACCGTTATGGGTCCAAGGACTTTCGCGCCCGTTCCAATCGAAACATTCTCCTCGATTGTGGGCCCGGTCCAATCGCCTTCTTTCAGGCCAATCGTGACAAAGGGGCGTATGACAACGCCTGACTTAACCTGTGTGAAACCGTCAACGACAATTTGTCCGTGGGCGATGAAAACGCCAGGCTCCAACAGGGCCGGAAAGCCGATATGCACCTGTCCCAACATGATGGACAGGCGATGGAGGATCACCGGCAGAACTGGCACGCCCTTCGCCTTTAAAGACATTTTCAGTCTATGGAGCAAAAGCGGCAGAAACGCATCCGCCGTCCAGATCAGATAAAAAACACCTGCAATAAGGCCGAGGCGAGTGTCGAGGCGCACCGGGGGCTGACGATACAGTGCGAAAAAACGCGCATCGGCCGCAACGGCCTTGAAGAAGGGCGGGTTCTGGCGAAACCACGCCTTTAAAAAGGCCTTTCTTTCCGCCAGGGATGACGCGGTCTCGCTCATGGGGCGGGCGCCGGCGCTGCGCGGCGTCTTCCCATATCGCGGAGCGTTCTGTCGCAGACCCGGCGCATCGCCATGTGAAATCCCCTTCGACCTCTTTTTGTGGAGGTTTCCCGAAGTCCGTCGCCGGCGTCAAGGGGGGCGGACTGGCCTGCTTTTCAAATTGGACTTTGTTCGCTTTTTGTTCTAATTTCAGAGAAAAACAAAACCAGGCGGCTTTTATGCGTAAACCCACAGACATTGAACGTCTCTACCTTGATTTCGACTCGTTTTTCGCAAGCGCGGAGCAACAATTGCGGCCGGAGCTGCGGGGCCGGCCGGTGGGGGTCGTCCCGATCGTCTCCAAGCACACCTGCTGCATCGCGGCGAGCCAGGAGGCCAAAGCCTTCGGCGTGACCACGGGGACGTCGGTGGCGGAGGCCAGGCGCCTCTGCCCCGACATCGCCTTCACCCATGCCCGACATGACGTTTACGTCGCGCTCCATAAAGCCATCAAACAGGAGGTGCATCGGCATGCCCCTGTGGACCGTGTCTGTTCCATCGATGAGGTGTCGTGCGCGCTCATAGGGCGGGAGCGCAAGGACCCCGAAGGGCTCGCCGCCCGGATCAAAGCGGGCCTCGCCGCGGCGGTGGGGACGCACGTCACCTGCTCGATCGGGTTCGCCCCCAACCAATTGCTCGCCAAAACCGCCGCGGAGATGAACAAGCCCGATGGTCTTGTCATTCTGTATCCAGAAGATCTGCCGGGACGCTTGCTCGACATAGAACTCACCGACATTCCCGGCGTCGCCAAGGGCAACGCCCGGCGTCTCGAAGCGGCGGGGGTGACGAGCGTCCAGGGGCTCTGGGATCTCGCCCCGAAACAGGCCCGCGCCATCTGGGGCGGCGTCGAAGGGGAGCGGTTCCTGGCGCAGCTCCATGGCTACGCCGTCGACCGGCCGGAGACGGAGCGGCGGATGTTCGGCCACGGGCGGGTGCTGCCCTTCGGCTGGCGCTCGCCGGACAAGGCGAAAGACTGCGCCCGGCTGCTGACGGTGAAGGCCGCCCGGCGCTTGCGCCGGGAGGGGTTCGAGGCGACGGCGTTCTCCGTCTCCTACCGCACCCGGGACGATGTGCGCGGCGGGGGAGAGGAGCGGTTTCCGCCGGCCTCGGACGATCATACGTTTTTAACGGCGCTCACGCGCTTGTGGGCGCAGGCCTTTGAAGAGCCAGGGGCGGTGAAGGGACAAGCGGCGCATTTACGAAACGTCGCGGTGACGATCCATGGTCTTGTGGCCCCCGGCGCCGCGCAGCTCGACCTGTTCGAGGCCCGTCTGTCGCCGGCCGCGGCGAAGGCCCGGGCGCGGTGGGACAGGGCGGCTGCGGTGATGGACGACATTGTCGACAGATATGGCGCCAAGGCGGTGAGCCTCGGCCCATGGGCGGAGCCGCCGGGGGGCTACGCCGGCGCCAAAATCGCCTTCGGCCGCGTTCCCGAATTCGCCGACTTCGACAAGCCGACGGAGGAGGTGCTGGCGGTGGAGGCGGAGCTTGCCGCGACCGCGACGCCGCGGCGGGAGCTGGAGTATGTGAGGGAGGACAGGGCGTAGGCGCGTGCATCGCGCCGCTGAAGGGCGGGCGCCGGTCACTCTATCCCGGTCTTTCTATCCGCGCCGCTCTATCCACGTCCCTCTATCCAGGTCGTTGGCGGCCCCTCCGGTTTGTCGCACAGGCTGTCGCCGGCGCTCTGTTTCCGGTGCGCCGCAATAGCGCATGTAACGTCCCCCATTTTTCGTTTTCCATCGTGTTAGTGTCACATCAGCACGATATTGAACCCGAAGAAGTGCATTTTCGAGCAGGACCTTCTTTTATGGACGAGAGTGAAAATCAGTCTTCAAATCCGCGGATCGCGGCGGGCGCCGCCACCATCGGCGATCTCATTGAAGCGCGTTTGTCGCGGCGCGGCTTTCTCGCCGGTCTCGGCGCGAGCGCCGCTGTAACGACCGTTGGCTGTGCGACCGAACCTGTCAACGCGCCATCGCGTGCGGCGGCCCCTGATTTCTCTTTCACCGAAATCGCCCGCGGGGTGGGTGAAAATCATCATATCCCTGAGGATTATGTGGCCGACATTGTTTTGCGGTGGGGCGATGCGGTGTTCGAGGGGGCGCCGTCCTTCGACCCCTATAACCAGACCGCCGCAGCCCAAGAGCGCCAATTTGGATACAACAACGACTTTATCGGATTTTATCCCCTGCCGCCCGATGCCGATAAGGCGATGCGCGGACTGTTGTGTGTGAACCATGAGTATACCTCGACGCGGCTCATGTTGCCCGGGCTGGCGGGGCGGCGCAGCCTGACGAAAAGCGAATGTGCGGTGGAGATGGCCGCGCACGGCGGCACGATTATCGAGATTGAGCGGAAGGGCGACGGCGCCTGGGCGCCGGTCCTGTCGTCCCGTTTCAACCGGCGCATCACGGCAGGATCGACGGAGATGGCGCTGTCGGGCCCCGCCGCCGGCTCCGACAGGGTGAAAACGACGGATGACCCCGCCGGCCGTCGCGTTATCGGAACACTGAACAATTGCGCCGGCGGGATAACGCCCTGGGGCTCCTATCTCATGGCGGAGGAAAACTTCAACGGCTATTTTCTTGGAAAGCTCCCTGAGGACAGCCCAGAGGCTGAAAACCATGCGCGCTATGGCGTTCCCGGCGGCTGGTACCAATGGGGGCGTCATTTCGACCGGTTCGATATCGCAAAAGAACCGAATGAGCCGAACCGCTTTGGATGGGTCGTAGAGGTTGATATTCTCGATCCGACATCGACGCCGAAAAAGCGCACCGCCATGGGGCGCTTTAAACATGAAGGCGCGGAAAACGTCATTGCGCCGGACGGCCGCCTCGTCGTCTATATGGGTGATGATCAGCGTTTTGATTATGTCTATAAATTCGTAACGGCCCGCCCCTGGGACCCCGATGATCGCGCCGCCAACGCCGATCTTCTGGACGAGGGAACGCTCTATGTCGCGCGATTTGACGCCGACGGCGCTGTTGAATGGATGCCGCTTGTCTGGGGCGAGGGGGCCCTTACCCCCGATAACGGATTTCAGTCCCAGGCGGATGTTTTAATCGAGACCCGGCGTGCAGCGGACCTGTTGGGCGCAACGCCGATGGACCGGCCGGAGGATGTCGAGCCGGACCCCGAAAAGGGCCGCGTGTTCGTCATGTTGACGAACAATACACGGCGTAAAACCGATCAAATCGATGCGGCCAACCCCCGCGCCGACAACGCCTATGGGCATATCGTTGAGATTATTGAACCTCAGGGCGACTTTACGTCGACGCGGTCGCGCTGGGAGATCCTCGTTCAGTGCGGCGATCCTGCCGATGAGGCGGTGGGCGCAACTTGGAATCTGGAGACCAGCCCCAATGGTTGGTTCGGCTCGCCCGACAATGGCGCGCTGGACCCGCAAGGCCGTCTATGGGTCGCCACCGACGGCAATCAGACAACGGGCGCCAATGACGGGATCTGGGCGATGTCGACAGAGGGCGCCGAACGGGGCGCGGGGCGCGCGTTCTTCAGGGCGCCGGACGGCGCAGAGGTGTGCGGACCGCGCTTTACGCCAGATGGCCAGGCGCTGTTCGTCGCGGTCCAGCATCCAGGCGATGGCCGGGGGACGAGTTTTGAAAACCCTGCGACCCGCTGGCCGGATTTCGATGAAAAAACGCCGCCCCGCCCAAGCGTGCTCGCGATCCGGCGGAAGGATCTTGGTCCGGTTGGGGGGTAAGAAAAGCCGTGTAAAGCGCATTGTGCTTCAAGACGCCTCAGGGCGAGCCTTGGCTCGTCATGTTTCTCTTCAGTAAAAAGAATAATTTATGGGCGCGTGGCGCCGAGGCCGTTTGCATGCGAAGCGGTTCTGCCGAACCGGCGTAAACGACTCTCAGTCCTTGTGTTAGAGCGCATTCCCAAAAGCGGGAACCGTTCGCCGCTCGTCTCGGCTCACCGTAATAAAATGCGTGTCAAAACAAAATTTTAGAGTGCGTTTGCGCATCGAAGAAGTGTGAACGTTCTTTAACAGATTGCGGGCGACGAACCGGCGATCTTCTTCGCCTGCATCGGCCTTAATCAAACAAAGTCGACACCGATTCCTCGTTGGAAATCCGGCGGATGGCCTCGCCGAGCAAGGGCGCCACAGTGACGTAACGGATCTTGTCGCCGGCGGCTTTCATGGCGTTTGTCGCCTCGATGCTGTCGGTGACGGACAGATGCTCCAGGCGCGATCCCGATATGCGCTCCACAGCTTTGCCGGAAAGCACGCCATGGGTGACATAGGCGGCCACCCTGGTGGCGCCGGCCTTGAGCAAAGCGTCGGCGGCGTTGCACAATGTTCCGCCGGAATCGACAATATCGTCGAACAGGATGCAGGTGCGGCCCTTCACGTCGCCGATGATGTTCATCACTTCAGACACCCCGGCCTGCTCACGCCGCTTGTCGACAATGGCGAGGTCGGCGTCGAGGCGGTTGGCGAGCGCCCGCGCCCGGACGACGCCGCCGACGTCCGGCGAGACGATCATCAGATTGTCTTCGTTCCGATAGGTCTTTCGGATGTCCCGCTCCATCACCGGCACGGCGTAGAGGTTGTCCGTGGGGATATCGAAAAAACCCTGGATCTGGCCGGCGTGGAGGTCGAGGGTGAGGACCCGGTCGGCGCCGGCTGTGGTGATGAGGTTGGCGACGAGTTTTGCTGAAATCGGCGTCCGCGGCCCCGCTTTGCGGTCCTGGCGGGCGTAGCCGAAATAGGGCAGCACCGCGGTGATCCGGCTCGCCGAGGCCCGGGCGAGGGCATCGACGCAGATCAAAAGCTCCATCAGATTGTCATTGGCGGGATAGGACGTCGACTGAATGATGAACACATCCTCGCCGCGGACGTTTTCCTCGATCTCGACGAACACCTCTCCGTCGGCGAAACGCTTTATTTTCGCTTGCGTCAAGGGCGTCGCCAGGCGCTTTGAGATGTCTTCGCACAGCGTCTGGTTGCTGTTGCCCGCTAACAGTTTCATATCCGGCCCCGCCTGTGATCGCGCCGCTTGAACCCGTGCTGCGCCTTCGCCCAAGGTGACGGTTTTGTGACCGTTTTGCGCTGCAAACGCAAGAACGTTTTTGGGCGCCTTGCGATGTTTTTGCGTTGTCCGTGTTGCGAGTGATTCGCAAATAATCCTGGAGACCTAAGCTGCTTTAAGGGCGATCGCCGAGAGGTTGCGCCCGAAGTCCGGGGCGCTCGTTTTGCGGCTGTGGCGGTAGCTGAAATAGTCTTCCGGCGCGCCGAGGGTGCAGGCCGCGACATCGTCGACGCCGCCGACCCCCGCCGCCTTAAGACGCCAGGCGGCGAAGCCAGCGAGGTCGAGCTGGCGTTTATTCTCTGTAACGCCGGGGGCGAAGAATTGCTCCGCCTCGGGATGTTTTTCGGTGAAGGCGTCGAGCAGCTCCGTTCCGACCTCGAAATTGGACTGCCGCAGGCACGGGCCGATGGCGGCGCGGATGTCGGCGGCGACGGCGCCTTCGGCCTCCATCGCCTCAACGGTCGCCTCCAAAACGCCGGCCAGGGCGCCGCGCCATCCAGCGTGGGCGGCGGCGATGACGCCGGCGTCGGGGGCGGCGAACAGAACCGGGATGCAATCGGCGGCGAGGGCGCCGAGAGCGAGGCCCGGCCGCCGCGTGACGATGGCGTCGGCCTCCGGCGCGCGATCGCGGTCCCAGGGGGCGTCGGCGACGACGGCTTTGGCGGAGTGAATTTGATAGGCGGTGATGAGGCCATCTGGCGAAACGCCGAGGGTTTGGGCGGCGCGGGCACGGTTTTGCGCGACGTTTTCAGGCGCGTCGTCCGAGCCGAAGCCCGTGTTGAGGCTGTTGTAAATCCCGTGAGAGACGCCTCCCGCGCGACCGAAAAAGCCGTGTGCGGCGCACCCTGTTTTATCCAACAGGCAAGACGTCAGGCGCGGCGGCGTCATGGAAATTCAAAGCCGGGGGGCGGGGCGACTCCAGGGCTGGAGATGCACAGGACTTTGAACATCGCCCCCATTTCCTCTTCGGAGGCGAGGCGCCGGGCCGCGACGTCGATCGCGTCGCCGTCTTCCGGGGACGCGTCGCGTTTCAGGACCCCGGCGCGGGCGTCAAGGCCAAGGCGTTTCAGGAACACCCCCTGACTGACGGGGCCGTAGGCGATCCCGCCGCCGGTGAGGGCCGCTTTGGCCAGCGCCTCGAAATCCACATGGGCGGTGAGGTCCGCTTTCCCGGGGGTGGCGAGCGGCGGCCAGAAGCCGTGATCCCGCACCGCCTGGAGCGTGTCGCCAAGGCCTGAGCGCGCGTGGCCGTAATCGATGATCAGCGCCCGGCCTTTAAAATCCTGCAGCCTGTGGGCGATCTCCTCGGCCAAGGCTGCGGCCGGCGCGCAGGTCTCAAAGACGGACCCTTGCGGCGCGTCGCGCACATGGGCCGGCAAGACATGCTCTGCGCGCAACGGCACAGGCGACAGTTGAAAAACAAGCTCGTCCGCCTCCGGGTCTTTCAGGCCCACCATCCGCTCGCACCATCCGGCGTTGGTGCGCACGAACTGGCGGATCGGCAGACAGTCGACCATTTCGTTGGCGACGATCAGCGTCGGCGCGGGCGGAACTTCGGACAGTTTCGCCGCCCATTTGATGGGGATGGTCGTCTCTTCGAACCGCTTCATCTGCTCCATACGCAAACGGCCGCTGGTCTCGATCAGGTGCGGGCGGGCGGCGGCGAGGAACGCCGGGCGAATTTTCGCCGTACGGAGAATATCGGCCATCAGGGCGCCGCGGCCGGGCCCAAGCTCGATGAGATTGAACAGGGACGGCTCGCCGATGTCGGCCCAGCTTTGCATCAGCCAAGCGCCGATAAGCTCCCCGAACATCTGGCTGATTTCCGGCGCCGTGGTGAAGTCGCCGTCCTCGCCGATGGGGCAGTGGGACGTATAATAGCCGTCCTGGGGATTGCCGAGGGCGTCGGCCATGAAGTCGGCGACGCTCATCGGTCCCGAAGCGCGGATCAGCGCGGCGAGGCGTGTCTGCAGACCCGTCGTTTCCTGTGCGGCGGCGGTTTTGCTCATATTTCAGGCGCTTTGCGTTTTTGCTCCCCGGGCCGCCTTCTCGGCGCGATAGATGAGCCATGCGCCGATCCCGATCATCGGCAGCGACAGCAGCATTCCCATCGTCAATCCTAAAGGCATATCCGGCAAATGCGTGTCCGGTTGCCTGAAATTCTCTACGAAGGATCTTGCCAACCCGTAACCAAGAAGAAAAACGCCGGTCATGACGCCAGGTTTTTTAAAGGCGCTGAAGCTGTGCGAGACGATGCGCAAAATAATAAATAAAACAATGCCTTCCAGGGCGGCTTCGTAGAGCTGGCTGGGGTGGCGGGGAACCTGGAGCGGATCCGTCGGGAACACCATGGACCAGGGGCCGTTCCAGGCGCGGCCGTAAAGCTCCCCGTTGATGAAATTCGCAAGCCGGCCGAAGAACAGCCCGATGGGCGCGGCGGCGGCGAACAGATCGCCGAGGCGCATGGGGTCGAGGTTGTTGCGGCGGGCGAACAGGACCCCGGCGGCGATGACGCCGATGAGGCCGCCATGGAACGACATCCCGCCTTTCCAGATCGCGAAAACGTCGAGGGGCGCGTTCCATATCGTGTCCGGGGCGTAGAAGAAGATATAGCCGAGCCGCCCGCCGAGAATGATGCCGAGGGTGACCCAGGCGACGATGTCGTCGACCTGCTCGCGCGTCGCCGGCGCGCCCGCCTTAGACGGCCAGAGCGCCGGGTTGCGGACAAGACGCACGATATATCGCCAGCCGATAAGAATGCCGGCGATGTAGGCCAGGGCGTACCAGCGTATGGCGATGGGACCGATTTGAACAAGAATCGGGTCGATTGTCGGATAGCCAAGTCCTGGTTCCATGGGCGGATCTCGTGAGTAAGGCGAACGTCAGCGCTTCTTGTAACCGGGTTCGCAGCCCATGTCGCCTGTGGATCTCGCGCTTTTCCGGCGCAAAGACGGGCGATGGCGCGGCGGGTTGTTCCACCGGGCGTTTGGCCATATATCTTAAAAAACGTGTAAAAGCGCGTTTTAGAAAGCGTAACCCATGCAAGTTGAAAACCCTTTTCTTGACGGCGTCGCCCGCGTGATGACCGAAGCCGCCGGCGCCGCCAACGGCGTGCGCGAGGAGGCTGAAACCCTGATGCGCCGCCAGATGGAGCGTCTGACCGCCGATATGGATCTTGTGCCCCGCGAGGAGTTCGATGCGATGCGCGACGTCGCCGCCGCCGCCCGGGCCGAAAGCGAACGGTTGTCGGACCTTGTTGCGGCGCTGGAGGCGCGCGTCGCCGCCCTGGAAGGGCGCGCCGGATCCTGATTTTTAAAAACAAAGGCCAGGCGCCGCGCCGTTCCCATGAACGTCAGCGCCTGTGATTGCGAACCGCCCCGACTCAAAGCTAGCGTTAACCCTAGCGCCTTCGGGGCCAACGAAGCTTTAAGGCTTTCCGCCGGATGATACGGTGATAGAGGAGACTGCATGTCGGTTGAACTTCTCGAAACGAGTGTAAGCGCAGCAGACCCGTTGGACGTGGTCGAGGCGATTGCATCTGAAACGGATATTGGTTTTGAGCGGGTGGACCCCCAGGAGCTGCACCTCACCGTCACAGGCGGGTGGAGCGACCTGACGTTGTGGTTCGCCTGGCGTCCTGAATACCAGACGCTGCAGGTGGGCGCGCCCATAGAGATGACCGCGCCGAAGGAGCGTCGTGACGATGCTTGCCGCCTGCTTGCGATGGTGAACGAGAATTTGTGGCTCGGCCATTTCGACATCTGGGCCGATGACGGGTCTATCGTCTATCGCCATGCTGCGGTTCTGCCTGAGGACGCAAGCTTCGACGCCGAACAGGCGCAGCTTCTGATCCAGGGCGCTTTGGAGGCTTACGATCGGTTTTATCCGGCGTTTGATCTGTTGTTGAACGACAAAAAATCTCCCGAAGACGCCATGGCCCTGTCTTTATTCGAAACGGCGGGATCGGCCTGACGTCTAACGGGGAACGCCGGTCCTACGGTATTGGCGGCGTCGGTCGGGTCTTGCCTTGTGCGCCGCTTTGGAAGAACTAGTCTTGGAGCGCCTATGCGATTCGTAGAACTGCAAAGGCGCTCTTGATTTTTTTGACGCGCATTTAGCCACAAAGTTGGTTTCCGCTTTTATGAATGCGCACTGGGTGAGACGATTGCTATGGCTGAGGGCGCATCCCTTCTGGCGATTGGCGCAGGCCACATGGGCGGCGCCCTGTTGGAGGGGGCTTTTAAGGCCGGCGGCGTCATCGACCCGGCCCGTTCTCTCATTATAGACCCTCAGCCATCGGATCGTATAAGATCTCTTGAGGGGGCTTACGGCGTCTCTGTCGCCACGATCCTGCGCGCGCCTGTGGCGGCTGACGCGGTTCTCATCGCCGTAAAACCGCAGGTTTTGGAAAACGTGCTGGCGCCCATTCGCGCTTATCTTCCTGAAACAGCCGTATACGTCTCGATCGCCGCCGGTAAAACCGTTGCGGCCATCGAAGAACAGCTTCCAGCGGGAGGGGCTGTCGTGCGGGCGATGCCGAACACTCCCGCCGCGGTCGGCAAAGGCGTCAGCGGTCTTTACGCCGCTTCCGG
>JBCDBL010000069.1:0-23748 GCA_039183635.1 Pseudomonadota bacterium | reverse complement strand
GTGCTTGCCCGGGGGTGGTTGTTGGGCTTTTGCGGGGTTGGGGGCGCGCCGGGCGGGGCGGGGTCGCCGCCGGCGCCCACCAGCGACGTGCGCAGTCTTATCACGGACATCGAACAAACCCGGGAGACCGCAGCGCTGTTCACCCATAACGACATTGAGCTCGGCGGCCCGCTCACGCTCACGCTTGGCGCGCGCTACACCTACGAAAACATCGAAGGCTCCGGCGCCGGCCGCCATATCTTCGAGGACGGAACGATTGCCCTCAACAACAGAGACGATGTCGGTCCCGCCATTGGAAGCAACCGGATCATTGAAAACCGCCTGACTGGCAATGTCGCTTTACGGTATGCGCTCAGCGAAACGGCCTCTGCCTATGTTTCTTACGCTAATGGGTACAAAAGCGGCGGTTTCAACGGGGAGGTGCAAAACAACGCCACCCACTTCCAGGACGAAGGCCTGTTCGAAGCGGAGACCGTGAACGCCTATGAGATCGGCTTGAAGGCGCGGCCGTCCGATACGCTGTCTTTCAATGCGGCCTTGTTCTATCAGGATTATCAGGATCCCCAGGCGCGTATTTTTGTAGACTTTCCGCAGCCGGACGGAAGCGTCATCACCAGCAACTCTCTGTCGAACCTCGATGAGGCGGTTTCCTACGGTCTTGAGGGGGACATCGCCTGGTCGCCGGTCGAAGGCCTCGATCTCGCCGCCAATCTTACGCTGTTGGAGACGGAAATTGATCAGCAGGGCGATGTCGGCGGCAACGCGGCGGATTTTGACGGCAATCCGTTGCCCTTCGCCTCAGACGTCAGTATTGCGGCTTTCGCCCGCTACGAACGTCCGGTGAGCGATGATGTTCGCATGGCCATTGAGGCGAATGCAAAGTATCAAAGCGAATATTATCTCGATGCGGAAGGCCTGGAAGAACGCCGGGACGACGGCTATACGATCGTCGATGCGTCGTTGAAAGCCTATTTCGATAAGCCAAGCCTGGAGGTTGGCGTATGGGGGCGCAATCTTCTGGATGAGGATTACGCGGTCTCCGGGTTCGGTTTTATCGGCTATAACACGTTCATCGGCGCGCCGCGCACCTATGGCGTTCAGGTGACATTGAAACGATAAAGCGATTTCGGATCAATTGAGATTGTTCAGCTGAGGCGCGTTAAACGCAAGCGGCTCACAACGGGTTAAACAAAAATCGCTACGGATTGGCGCATTGTCATCGTGAGCTCGCCGGCTTTGCTCCACATGGTCATGTCTTGGCTGGAGTAACCGTCTTTGGCGTCCTCAGCGAAAACGCGCATGAGCCATAACCCATCATCTGTGTGCGGGGCGTCAGTGAGGACATTCACATGCCACGTCATAGAGCTGATGGGGGCGAACTCGGGAAATCTGGCCGAAAGCGCGGGCGGGGGCATGTCCGCAAGCGCAATCAGAGCCGCCATATCATTCGCCTGATCATCATTGTGGCGCACCCAGTATACGCTTTCGATATCTTTTGAATCGCTGAACGGCACGCCGCCGCCGGCGATATAGGTTGAAAAATTATAGGCGAATTTTGCAAGCCCTTCATGTTTTTGGAGAAGAAGCGCATCATCCGGCGCCGATGCCTGAGGCGCTGGTAAATGCCGTTCATTAAAAAGCGAGGGTCTGGCCTGGCCAAATGCGAACACGCTGCGCGCGCCAAGGCCCTTTTCGCCATAAATGTCTGCACCCACAAACGTTACGGACCGACCCTGGCGCAACAGTTCGGTCTTGATCGTGATGTCGCCGCCAACGGGACCAATGAAAGACACCTGCATTGACCTTAATGGCGGCAGGTTCGGGAAAGACGCCTCTGCGGCTTTCAGACCGATTGCGGCGGACAGCCCGCCATAGGTGCTGCGCCCTTGCATCCAGCTGTCCGGGATTGTGAGGGCGAAACCACCGTCGCTCGCCGAAGCCAGTCCCGCCATTAAGTCTGTATACACCACGCCCATCGGTTTTCCTGTGTGCAAGTCGCCCCGCGAGGGGCGCATTTAGATATCCAGCGCCGCCTCGTCGAACAGTTCGGCGTTTTCCTGGATGAACTGGAACCGCGCCTCGGGCTTGCGTCCCATTAGACGCTCCACCAAGTCCGCAGCCGCTTCCGCATCGTCCTCGGCCAATGCGACGCGGGCGAGGGAGCGGGTTTGCGGGTTCATCGTGGTTTCCTTCAATTGCGCGGGCATCATCTCGCCCAGGCCCTTGAACCGCGACATCTCCACCTTGCCACGGCCCTTGAACTCCTTCGCCATTAACTCTTCCCGGTGCGCATCGTCCCTGGCGTAGGCGACTTTGCCTCCTTGAGAGAGTCGGTAAAGGGGGGGCTGGGCAAGGTAGAGCTTGCCGGCGCGGATGAGATCCGGCATGGCGCGCTCAAAAAATGTGATGAGCAGGGAGGCGATATGGGCGCCGTCGACATCGGCGTCGGTCATGATGATGACTTTTTCGTACCGGAGGTCGTTTTCATCGTACCGCGCGCCGACACCACAGCCGAGCGCCTGGGTAAGGTCCGATAGCTCCTGGTTTTGGTTGATTTTATCGCGCCCGGCGGAGGCGACATTCAGGATTTTGCCGCGCAAAGGCAGGATCGCCTGGGTCGCGCGGTTCCGTGCTTGCTTGGCGGAGCCGCCGGCGGAGTCGCCCTCAACCAGAAAGATCTCCGTGCCTTCTGCAGCCGAGCGCGAACAATCGGCGAGTTTGCCGGGCAGGCGCAACTTGCGCATGGCGGAGGCCCGAGAGACCTCTTTTTCCTTCCGCCTGCGGATGCGTTCATCGGCCCGGTCGATCACCCATTCCAGGAGCCGGTCGGCCTGTTTCGGGTGCGACGTCAGCCAATGGTCGAAATGGTCGCGCACAGCGCTTTCCACCAGCTTCGTCGCCTCGTTTGTGGCGAGTTTATCTTTGGTTTGGCCTTGAAACTCAGGATTGCTGATGAACACGGACAGCATGGCGCCGGCGGAGCCCATAACGTCTTCGGCGGTGATGTTGGCGGCTTTCTTTTTGCCCGAAAGGTCGGCGTAGTTTTTTAAACCCTTGGACAGGGCGGAGCGGAAGCCGCCTTCATGGGTGCCGCCTTCCGGTGTCGGGATCGTGTTGCAGTAGGAATGGCAGAACCCATCCTTGTCGCCGAACCCCGCCGCGCCCCACAGGATCGCCCACTCCACATTGCCGTGGCCGCCCTCGCGCTCCACCTTGCCGGCGAAGGCCTCCTCCGTCACCGTCGGTTTGTCGCCGACGACGGAGGCGAGGAAATCCTGCAGGCCGTTGACGAAGCACAGCGTCGTCTCCGCCGGCGTTTCGTCGCTTTCTTTCAAAAGCTCCGGCGCGCAGGACCAGCGGATCTCGACCCCGCCGTAAAGGTAGGCTTTGGACCGCGCCATGCGGAACAGGCGCGCCGGCTTGAAGCTGGCTTTGGCGCCGAAAATTTCCGGATCAGGATGAAACGTGACGGAAGTGCCCCGGCGGTTCGGCGCCGGACCGACGGTTTTCAAAGGTGTCGTCGGCTTGCCGCGTTTGTAGTTTTGGCGATAGAGCTTTTTGTTGCGCGCCACCTCCACGATCAAACTGTCGGACAGGGCGTTCACCACGGACACGCCGACGCCGTGGAGGCCGCCGGAGGTTTGATACGCTTTGTTGGAAAACTTTCCCCCGGCGTGCAACGTCGTCATAATCACTTCGAGGGCGGATTTTTTCTTATGCTTCGGATGCGGGTCCACGGGAATGCCGCGGCCGTTGTCCGTGACGGTGAGAACGCCGTCCTTGGCGAGGGCGACCTCAATACGCTTGGCGTGGCCGGCCACGGCTTCGTCCATGGCGTTGTCCAGCACTTCGGCGAACAGATGATGCAGCGCCTTTTCGTCGGTGCCGCCGATATACATGCCCGGGCGTTTTCGCACGGGCTCCAGGCCCTCAAGCACCTCGATGTCTTTGGCGGTGTAGTCTTCGTCGAACAGGTCTTTGGATTTCGTTGCGCGTCTGGCCATAGGGGTCGCTTGTACTCTGGATGAAGCAGCTCCAATCATACCGAAAAAAGCCGGGATCTCATGCTGTGCGCCGAAGGTTCTTACAGCTTATGGGGCAAGATCCCAACTTTCCCCAAAATGACGAAAGCTTGAACATGAATGCGTTAAATAGACCGAATCGCCAGAGCAATACAATCTCTTAAGGCTGCGCGTTTGGATCGGGCTCCCATAACTCGATCGGGTTGCCTTCGGGGTCATGGACACGGGCGAAGCGGCCGACGCCTTCCACATCCCATTCGTCCGGACGCGTTTCGACCGTAATGCCGGCGTCTGACAGTTTTTTCATTAAGGCGTCAAGATCTGAAACGCGGAGGTTGATCATCCATTGTTGATCGGCGCGTCCGAAATAATCCGTGTCGGCCTTGAACGGCGCGAACACCGAGGGACCGGCCCCCGGGAACCATAAGCCATGGGGCGGGCCGCCGACATCGAGATGTTTTTTGTACCACGCCTGCAGTGCGGCTGGGTCTTTGGCGCGAAAGAATACGCCGCCAATTCCTGTAACGAGAGCGTCCGACATGCGTGTGATCCTTTCTTTTGGGCGATGATCTTACTTTAACTTAATACGCATATTCTTTTTGCATACTGGACGCGTTATCCGAGCGAAAGTTAAGTTCCATAGGCGGAATATTTCTAACAACAAGCCGCCCCTGGGTTCCGATTGCCGTCAAGACGGTGATCGCATTTTTACAAGGTATTTCGTATACCTCACAAATTGGAAGTCTATATAAACGGCACCAAGGGTATTCCGCGATTGAATTTCTTCTCGCAGCCCGCAAGCTGCCGGCGGTAGCGCGCGGCGCGGGCGTCGACGTTGCGCGCCGCTTCCATCACCCAGCGGCGTTTTCGCTTGCGATAGCTCTTTTCTTTGTAATTCTGGTGCCCCTCATGGTAGGCGAGGTACTGGTTGTAGCCGTCGTTAAGGGCGACGCCGGCGATGCGTTTGCTTTGGCGTCCGTACCAGGCGACGAAATCCGCCGCGTCGGCGAAATTGTCGCGGTCGGCGCCGCGGTTGCCGGTCTCTTTCTTATACCAATCCCATGTGCCGTCGATCGCCTGGCTGTATCCGTAGGAGGAGGATTTTCGGCGCAACCCCGGAAACACGAACAAGAACCGCCGCCGCTCCGGCTTGGCTTTCGCTTCAAATGCGGATTCCTGGTAGATGATCGCCAATTGAATTTCCTTGGGGGTGCCCCACTTTTTCTCCGCCCGCTTGGTGGCTTTGTACCAGCTGCGCTTTTCCTCGAAAATTTTGCAGGCGTTGTCCGGATTGTCCGGCGGCGGGGTGGCGCAGGCGGCGAGGGCGAAAACCAAAGTTAAGCAGGCGAAAAGCGTTTTCATGACGTCCTTCATCTCCTTTGCGCCCAGCCGCGTCCAACGTTCATGATCTGAAACTTATATCGCGTATCATGAAATGAAAACCGCGGCGCCTTTGTTTGAACGCTTTAACACAAAAAAGCCCCCGCGGTGTCCCGCGGAGGCTCTGTTCCATCTGTTTCGCCTTGGAGGGCTTAGACGGAATAGTAGAGGTCGAATTCGACTGGATGCGGCGTCATTTCGAACCGTAAGACTTCTTCTTCTTTCAGTTCGATATACGCATCGATCTGGTCGTCGTTGAAGACATTGCCTTTTTTCAGGAACGCCCGGTCGGCGTCGAGGGCCTCCAGCGCGCCGCGCAGGGAGCTGGCCACCGTCGGAATGTCCTGGAGTTCTTCGGCCGGAAGGTCGTAGAGGTCCTTGTCCATCGGGTCGCCCGGGTGGATCTTGTTCTCGATACCGTCAAGGCCGGCCATGAGCAAAGCCGTGAAGGTGAAGTATGGGTTGCCGGATGCGTCCGGGAAACGCGTCTCAATCCGCTTGCCGTTCGGGGAGGGCACCCAGGGCACCCGCACGGACGCGGAGCGGTTGCGTGCGGAGTAGGCGAGGAGGACCGGCGCCTCGAAGCCCGGGACCAGACGCTTGTAGGAATTGGTTGTCGCGTTGGCGAAGGCGTTGATGGCTCTGGCGTGTTTCAGGATGCCGCCGATGTAATATAGGCAGGTTTCCGAAAGGTCTGCATACCGGTCGCCGGCGAACATTGGCTTGCCGCCCTTCCAGATAGACTGGTGCACGTGCATGCCGGAGCCGTTGTCGTTGTAAACAGGTTTCGGCATGAAGGTCGCCGTTTTGCCATAGGCGGCGGAGACCTGGTGGACGATATATTTATACGCCTGCAGATTGTCGGCCATTTTCAGCATGGAGTTGAACTTCATGCCAAGCTCGTTCTGGGACGGCGCAACCTCGTGGTGATGCTTTTCCGGCGCAAGGCCCATTTCAGTCATTACTGCGAGCATTTCAGAGCGCAGGTCCTGTCCTGAATCCACCGGCGGGACGGGGAAGTAGCCGCCCTTGGCGCGCGGACGGTGGCCGAGGTTGCCGGCTTCATACTCCGTCGCCGTGTTGTAAGGGCCTTCGGCGCTGTCGATGGCGAAGCCCGTGTAGTTTTGATCCGTTGACCATTTGACGTCGTCGAACACGAAAAACTCGGCTTCCGGTCCAAAATAAGCCGAATCGCCGATGCCGCTTGACTTCAGATACGCCTCAGCGGCTTTGGCTGTTGTGCGCGGGTCGCGATTATAGGGCTGTCCGGTGGACGGTTCGAGAATGTCGCAGATAAGGACGAGCGTTTTTTGCGCCATGAACGGGTCGACAACAGCCGTTGAAGTGTCCGGCATCAACGTCATGTCGCTCTCGTTAATGGCTTTCCATCCGGCGATGGAGGAGCCGTCGAACATCGATCCGTCTTCGAAGAAGTCGCCGTCGACCATTGAGATGTCGAATGTGACGTGTTGCCATTTCCCCCTGGGGTCTGTGAAACGCAGGTCGACGAATTTAATGTCTTCGTCCTTAATGCGTTTGAGTACGGCGTCTGCGGACATGTTTTTATGCTCCTTAAATGAAGGTGTTTGCACGTCATGATATGGACGCGCTCGGTCGTTCGACCGTAACAATGCAACTTTTGGGGGGGCGATATCAAGAATTATTTTGCAGTGCAGCATTATACTTTTCGAAAGTTGCAAATAACCCTCGAAAAGCAACCGATTATTCGGTGAATTTCCCTTAGATCGCGGATTCGCCTGTTTCGCCTGTGCGAATACGAATTGCGTTTTCTATAGGAGAAACAAAAATTTTACCGTCTCCGATGCGTCCCGTCTGGGCCGCTTTGGAAATTGCTTCAATCGCCTGGTCGACGACGTTCTCCGTCACAACCAGCTCCACCTTCACTTTCGGGAGGAAATCAACAACATATTCAGCGCCGCGATAGAGCTCCGTATGGCCTTTCTGGCGCCCGAAGCCCTTCGCCTCGGTTACGGTGATTCCCTGTAGTCCGACCTCGTGAAGCGCTTCCTTCACATCGTCAAGTTTGAAGGGTTTGATGATCGCTTCGATTTTTTTCATGGCGCATCTCGCAAGTCGTCTGTCAGGTTATATTCTCGGTTGGAGATAGAGTGTCCGGCGGATGGGGCGGTTCTGTCAATCTGGGCGATAGCTAAGGCGTGATCGATAAGATGGCACCACACCTTTTAACGACAGAGCAAATGAGCGCCGCAGACCGTCTTTCCATTGCGGCGGGCGTGTCCGGGCTGCAGCTGATGGAGGCGGCTGGCGGGGCTGTGGCTCGGGCGGTTTATCGGCGTTGGTCCCGGCGGCCTGTGGTTGTCTTGTGCGGCCCCGGCAACAATGGCGGCGACGGTTTTGTGGTGGCCCGACTTTTAAAAGCGCGCGGGTGGTCGGTCCGTGTCGGCCTGTTGGGGGACGCAGCCGCCTTAGAAGGCGATGCGGCGGTGATGGCGGCGCAATGGGACGGGCCTGTGGAGGCGCTTTCAACGGCATGCCTAAAGGACGCCGCCCTTGTCGTGGACGCGTTGTTTGGCGCCGGCTTGTCGCGGCCTTTGGAAGGGGCGGCGTTGGCGCTTGCGGCGGCGGTGAACGCCAGGGCTGCGCCTGTCGTTTCGGTCGACACGCCGTCTGGCGTGAATGGCGACAGCGGTCGCATCGAAGGCGGTGCGTTTCAGGCAGAGGTAACGGTCACCTTCTTTCGGAAAAAACCCGGCCACCTTCTTTATCCCGGACGCGAAGCGTGCGGCGAGGTCGTGCTCTCGGATATCGGCGTTAAGCCGGATGTATTGAATGAAATTCGTCCGCAGGCGTTTGAAAATACGCCCGTGCTATGGGCAAGGGTCTGGCCCGCGGCGCCGGCGGTGGGGCATAAGTACGATCGTGGGCATGCGCTCGTGGTTGGCGGTGGCATGGCGTCGTCGGGCGCGGCGCGGCTCGCCGCTCGGGGCGCTTTGCGGGCCGGGGCGGGGCTCGTCACTGTCGCCGCGCCGCGCTCCGGCCTGTTGGCCTATGCTGCGCATTTGACCGCCGTGATGGTGCGGCCTGCTGACGAGGCGAAAGAGCTAAAAAGCATTTTGAAGGACAAGCGTTTTTCTGCCGCGCTCATCGGCCCGGGGTGTGGCGTCACATCGCAAACGGCCGCGAAAACGCGCGCTGTGTTGGAAGTCGCCCCGGCCGGGGTCGTGGACGCCGATGCGTTGACGGCGTTTGAAGAGGCGTCCGGCGGGTTATTTGCGCGTTTGACCCCGCGTTTCGTCCTTACGCCCCACGAAGGCGAATTTAAACGTCTGTTCAAGGACAGCCTGGATGCTGCGCCTTCGAAACTTGAGGCGGCGCGGGCGGCGGCCAAAGCGGCGAACGCGATTGTGGTGTTCAAGGGCGCCGACACTGTCATCGCCGCACCCGATGGCCGAGCGGCGGTGAACGCCAATGCGCCGCCCTGGCTCGCCACTGCGGGCTCCGGAGATGTGCTGGGCGGCTTTATTCTCGGCTTGCTTGCAGCTGGCATGCCGGCGTTCGAGGCGGCCGCCGCAGGCGTATGGCTCCATGGCGCAGCGGGCGATGTCGTGGGCCGCGGCCTTATTGCAGAGGACCTGCCGGAGGCGGCGCCTCGGGTTTTGCAGGCGTTGTGGGACAGCCTGTAACGCGCCAGATCATCATCCGGTTGCATCGATCAACGAAACCGTTGGTTCTTAATGCGTTATCAATGGGTTCGGGCGCTTTCAATTCGCATATCGACAGGGCGCGCGCATCTGCTATAGAGGGCGCCCAATCGTCTGGTGCTTGCGGATGTGGCGGAATTGGTAGACGCGCTGGATTTAGGTTCCAGTGCCGCAAGGCGTGAGAGTTCGAGTCTCTCCATCCGCACCAAAAAATTTACTAAGTCATTGTTTTTATTGATTATTATGATAGAAATTATTAGTTTGGTTCGCCATATAGACCGCCCAATAAAATTAGATTCTGCAGCTATCAAAAGCTGCCCATGCATAGGCCAGGCGCCGCTATAGCAGAGTATCGCTGGGTAGGGCTTTTTAAGAACATTTGTTGCATTCAGCAGGCAAATCGCCCTAATTAAGACATAAAACAATGATGACCGATGGCTTACACTTTATAACAAAGCCACAGATTTCGTATTTCTTTATAAAAGTGAAGCGCCCCTCATGTTTGGCCCACCTGGCTGGAGGGTTTGCAGGTTTCAGTTTCATGGCGGATGATGTTCCGCCTCGGGGTTAATGAGCGATATCGGTGTTTTATATCCGATGGCGCTATGCGGAAGTACTTCATTGTAGTCTCTACGCCATCTTTCCGGTTTTGAGCGTGCATCTTCAAGACTCAATAACCAGTATGCGTTAAGGTGTTCGGCTTTGAATTTTTCCGCTTAAGGACTCGATAAAGGCGTTATCGGTCGGTTTTCCAGGTCGTGAGAAATCAAGAATAATGTTATTTTGATACGCTCACAGATCGATGTCGCGAGAGATAAATTCCGGGCCATTATCAGCCCGAATAGACTTTGGATAGCTGAACAGCTTGCAGGCTTGGTCTAAGGTTCTGACAACACCTTCTCCTTTGTAATTGAAACGCGGGTCAACAACTGGTGAGAACCGGGAGAACGTATCCATCACGGTCAGTGCACGCAGCTTACGACCTGTCGCGAGTTGATCATGAACAAAGTCCATCGCCCAGGTTTCATTCACCGCAATCGCTTGTTTACGGTCATCGCGAAGCTTTGCTTTTACGCGCCGTCGGGGCGTCTTGTTCCTAAGCTGCAGGCCCATTTCATGATAAAGCCGGTAAAGGCGTTTCATGTTAACCGCCTATCCTTACGAACCATTCTATTGAAGAGTACTATCCAGAGACTTGGAATAAGACCGCTGAACAGGTGGCTGAAACGTCTGTTATTAAAGAAGCGTTGGATGCATGTTTCAATAAGGCGTTTCCTGCACATTAGGGGCTATGTTCATAAGTGGCAGCTATTCTGCAATCTCCTATTTTTTACCCAACTACACCAGTTTTCAAGCAATGCTCGCCGCCGTTCAAACCGATCACTCCTCTGATACGCCGCCATCGTTGCGGTGCTGGATGCGATCCCGCTAATTCGCGGCATTTCTTACGTTATTACTGGAAAAAATAACGGGGCGTATCTCACTGATCTTCAAAAACCCTGGCGACGCGTACGCAGTCTTGCGGGGCTAGACGACGTGAGAATTCATAATTTGCGCCATACGTTCGCGTCGAATGCAGTTTCAGCAGGACTTAGTCTCCCAATTATCGGCAAACTGCTTAGGCATACCCAAAAACAAACGACAGCGCGATATACGCATTTGATGGATGAACCTGTACGCCAAGCGGGAACAAAGACGGCTGACAGTATTGGTGACGCCCTTTGGGGAGACGGGAGCACAGAGAAACAACGTCTACAATGTAAATTACTTTTTTTGGTAAGCCGGATTCAATAATCCAGATCCAGTGAATTTCCGGGTATATCCCGTGATTGTAAGAGCGTTTGTTTATACATATCAGTTTTTTATGCAGCAGCGTGTGCAGAATGTGTGCACTCATAGAACGAGATATCGTGCAAAATAGTGCTTGTGACTACTATCTGTTATGGACATTCTGCTGTCTGCAATTAGCCAGCGCTGACCGATGGCAAAGGTCGTCTCGTATAGCCATTCAAGCGAACACTGATACATATGTTTGATGCTTTATTCAGTTTCTTTTCGCAGTCGGGTGCTTGCGGTGGAGGTTCGCGAGGGTTTAATCAACCAGGAAACGGCTGACCATTTTGGTATTGGCATTGCCTCGGTTGCACGTTGGCGTTTTCGTATTAAGCCGAAAGCTTATCTTCAACGCAAGCCCTATAAGATTGATATGGCGGCGCTGGCGGATGATGTCCGTCAATTCCCTGACGCCTATAAGAACCAATGCGCTCAACGGTTTGGGGTTATGGTCCAAGCGATTTGTCATGGGTTCAAACGTCTTGGCGTGGCATAAAAAAAGCGCTGATCCATCTAAAGGCGAACGCCGCCGCGAGAGGCGCCTTCCAGCCAAAACTTAAACGGCTTGAAAAGATGGGACGCCCGATTGTCTACGTTGATGAAAGCGGCTTTGCCCATGATATGCTGCGCACCCTTGGCTATGTCCCGAAGAGGCGCCGCTGTCACGGCGTTCAAGATTGGCATGCGCGAGGTTGAGACAATATTATCGGTATACTGATCGAAATCATCATATTTAATTGTTATACAGATAGTGATGCCTTTCAGGCGTGGGTCACGCAACACCTTATTTCAAAGCTTCCGCCAAATTCTGTTGTCGTCATGGACAACGCAACTTTTCACAAACGAAGCGATACAAAAAGGCAATTAAAAAGGCTGGGCACAGTTTAATATTCCTCCCGCCATACTCGCCGGATTTGAACCCTATTGAACAAAAATGGGCGTAAGCAAAAGCTATCAGGCGAAAACACAACGTCAAAGTTGAAGAAATCTTTTAAAATTTCCAGATTTGAATCAAAATTCACCAGAAACAGCTATAATATTTTAAAAAAATCAATTTTCTTAAAACGTGATGATCAGAGATATTTTTTTACAAAAAAGAATTACCGGATTTTAGTATAGCGCGCCCCTACGGATGGCGGTGTTTCAGGCGGGCCTGCGAAACACTGGGCTTTGGACATCCAGTCCGAGGCGATAGCGCCTTCCACGCGTAATGGTGTATCTGCAATATTGCGCGTCTGTGTAACGACTTGGCAAAATGCCTCTGCTGGTCCTTCTATGCGCTCAACATCATTGTCCTCGCCGTAAACCCATTCTTGTCCAGACGGAGCGGTGAGTTGTAAAAACGGCATTGGACCGGGCGGTTTTTCTCCGCGTGCTTGATAAGTCCAATGAAATGTATTGACGCCCAAAATGACAATATTCTTGATACGATCCGTATTTATCCGATGAACCCCTAAAACGTCATATATAGCTTGTCCGTGGGCCCAGGTCTCCATCAGCCGCGCCGTGATGGACGAACGGGCGCTCATGGACGGTCCGGCCCATTGCAGCCTTCTCTTCGGGTCGACAGCAGAAAACTGATCGGCTGTGTCGTGAAACCCGTCACACCAGGCCGCGAGAAGGGGGGCATCGGAAAGTCCGTCAAGATATTTACTTTCAATACCGCGTAGCGCTCTCATATTCGCCGTCACGGTTTTTAAAATATCTTTCAAACGGTTTTGATCTGTGATTTGAAATGCAGCCATCAGATTCCAAAAATGCAAATGCCTTATAATTTCATTGATGGTCCAGGATTTGAACAAAGTCGGAGTACCCATGCGTGCAGCGCCCGCTTCGCTCACCAGCGTATGTAACGCGATACTTTCTGCTAGGAAATCTTCAGCTTGTTCCATAATTGGGTGCTTGTGTTTATCAGACGGATGGTTCGATCTCCAAAATAATGTCGTCGGTGGCGATTTGCGACGGCGCCTCAAGATTTATCTTGCTAACCTCGCCGTTGGTTTCTGCGACAATCTCATGCATCATTTTCATGGCCTCGACGACGGCGAGCCGTTGGCCTTTTTCGACGACATCGCCCGCCTTGACGAAAATATCCAACAATAATCCGTGCATGGGAGACGCCACAACGCCGCCGCTGTTATCGCTTGCGGTGTTGTCGCCTCTGGAGAGGTCGCGTACGGCGAATTGGACAGCTCCGCTGGCAAGCGTTAATGCGCCGTCGGCGCTTTCGTAAAACAGAACGTTCTCCCGAACGCCGTTGACGGTCAGAACTGCGTCATTGTCGTTAAAGCGTTCAGCGATGATTTCTAATGTCTGACCTTCAATAGATACATTGTAAACGGATCGTATTTTAGCGGCGATAGCGATGGCAAGCGTTTCGCCATCGGATCTTTCATATTCCAGCATATGGGACAAAACGCCATTACTCGCCCAGTCCGTCAACTCCGCATTCGCGTTGAGGCTTCCGGCGAGGGCGCGCCGTTGGCGCAGCTTGTATTGCACAAAGGCGGCTACGCCGTAATCTTTTAAGGCTGGCGGATTGTAAAAGCCTCTATCCCCATATTCTTCCTCAATAAAGGCTGTTGTCGCGCCGCCTTGCGCGAAGGTTTTCTGTTTAAGGACATCAATGAGAAAATCGCGGTTGTTTGCAGGACCTATGAGTGCGGAATGCTGCAAGGCCTTGACGAGGCGTCGGCGTGCTTGTTCGCGATCCATCCCTGTTCCAATGACTTTCGCCACCATAGGATCGTAGAACGGGGATATGTCATCTCCAGCCGTAACGCCCGCGTCCAGCCGTACGCCCGCGCCTTCCGGACGGCGCCAATGGTCGATACGGCCCGTACTCGGCAGAAAATTATTTTGTGGATCTTCCGCATATAACCGCACTTCTATGGCGTGGCCTTGAATATGAATATCGCTTTGCGCAAGGCCGAGGGGCGCGCCAGCCGCGACGTGGAGTTGTAAAGCGACGAGGTCGAGGCCCGTTACGGCTTCAGTGACGGGGTGTTCGACCTGCAGCCGTGTGTTCATTTCCAAAAAATAAAAGGCGTGATCTTCGCCGAGCAAAAACTCGACCGTTCCGGCGCCGACATAATCTACGGCTTTCGCCGCATTCACGGCCGCCTTGCCCATCGCATCGCGCAAGTCCGGCGTCATCACAGGGCAGGGGGCTTCTTCAACGACTTTCTGATGGCGTCTTTGGACGGAGCAGTCCCGTTCTCCAAGGTGAATAATATTTCCCTGCTGATCGCCAAAAACCTGTATTTCCACATGGCGTGGGCGCAGGATCGCTTTTTCGATGATAAGCTCGTCGGAGTCGAACGCCGTTTCCGCCTCTTTTCTGGCAAGGCTGATGGATTGTGCGAGGTCTTCAGTTCTTTCAACGAGACGCATGCCGCGTCCGCCGCCGCCTGCTGCTGCTTTCACCATCAGCGGTAAACCGATGGCGTCCGCTTCGGCGATGAGCGTTGCATCGGATTGGTCTTCGCCCTGGTATCCGGGCACGCAGGGCACGCCGGCTGCGATCATGGCGCGTTTCGCCCGTGCTTTGTCGCCCATAACGTCTATGGCTTTGTCCGGGGGCCCGACGAATGTCAACCCGGCTTCACGACAAGCTGTCGCGAAAGAGACGTTTTCGGATAGAAAACCATAGCCAGGATGAACGGCGTCCGCGCCGGTTGCTTTCGCCGCATCGGTAATCTTTTGGATAACAAGGTATGAGTCTGCTGTGGGCGGCGGGCCGATGCAGACGGCCTGGTCGGCGAGCCTCACATGAGGCGCGTTTTTATCGGCCTGCGAATAAACAGCGACAGTCTCAATGCCAAGGTCTTTGGCAGTGCGCATAATACGGCACGCGATTTCACCACGATTGGCGATTAGTAGACGATTTATCGCGGCCATTATTTTGTCTCGCTTACGCTCACCCATGGCGGCGGCGTTTTGTCGAAAAAAGATTGGATGCCGGCGCGCGCTTCATCGCTTACCATGCGGTCGGCGAAATTTTCCGCCGCCGCTTTCACCAGGGCGTCTCGTTCCAAACCGTTTGTTTCTAGGATCAAGGCTTTTATGTCAGCGACAGCGCCGGGCGCGCACTTTAAGACCTGTCGCTTAATGTTCTGTTCGGCGGTTTCCAGCGCGTTGATGTCGGCGCCGACGAAATCAGCGAAGCCGAATTTTTTCGCCTCCGCGCCTTTAAAGCGGGCGGCGGTGAGCATCAACCGTCTCGCCGTCGCATACCCCATTTTTTGAATAATAAATGGCGCGATTTGAGCCGGCGTTAGGCCGATCATCGTTTCTGTGAGGGAAAATTTGGCGTCCTCTGCGCAAATGACGGTGTCGGCGCAGCAGGCAAGGCCAAAGCCCCCCGCCATGGCGGCGCCTTCGATGAGGGCGATCACCACTTGCGGCGCTGTGTTGACGGCGTCAAACAGCGCCGCTGCGTCCCGCGACATGGCGACGACGCTATCGCGTGCTTCAGGCGTTTGAAGTTCTGCCTTAAACTGTTTGAGATCGCCGCCGGAGCAAAAAACGCCGCCACGCCCGCGCAGCGTTATCCCCCGTACGGAACGCTCATCGCGTATCTCTGCGAAAACGCGGCGTAAATCAGCCTGCATTTCGTTTGTCAGGGCGTTTTGTTTATCCGGCACATTAAGCCAGATTGTAAGCCAGCCGCCTTCTAAAGCGAGATCAAGCGTGTTTGTTTCGGGAAGGGCTGTCATGGTGCGTCCTACATTCTTGCGATGCCAAAGCTGTTTGGTTTTAACGTCCGGTTGCGGCCTTCGGCGCAGGTGGCGAGGCAAAAGCCGAGGACTTTGCGGGTGTCGCGCGGATCGATAACCCCATGATCGAGAAGACGCCCTGACGTATAAAAAGCATTTTCCTGCTTTTTAAACAGCGCTTCGATTGCCTTTTCGCGTTTATCCAGCTCTTTTCCGTCAATGGCTGCGCCTTTGCGCCTAGCGGCTGTTTCCGCCACCTGGCGCATGGTTTTAGCGGCTGATTCCCCGCCCATGACATTTGTCGCCGCGTTTGGCCAGGCGAACAGGAAGTCCGGTTCGTAGGCATACCCGCACATGCCGTAATTGCCGGCGCCAAAACTTGCGCCGACATAAAGAGAAATTTTAGGGATGGTGATGTTCGACACCGCCTGGATCATCTTGGAGCCGTGCTTGATCATGCCGGCCTGTTCGGATTCCGTCCCGACAATATAGCCTGTGGTGTTATTCAGGAATACGACCGGCATATCCGCTTTGTCGCACAGCTGAAGGAATTGCGCCGCCTTCGTCGCGCCGTTGGGGTCGATGGAAGCGTTGTTGCCGATCATCCCGCAGGGGTGACCCATAATACTGGTCTGCAGGCACACTGTACCGGGCCCGTAACGTGATTTAAATTCTTCAAAGCTCGATCCATCGACAATGCGTGCAACAAGTTCCCGCACGTCATAGGGCGTGCGGTAATCAACAGGGACGACGCCAGCGAGTTCGTCTGCCTCATAAAGGGGCGGATCGTATGCATGCCGGGAAGAGGGCGTCTCGCCCTCATTCCATCCAAGCCGCGCGATGACGTCTCGCGCAAGGCCGAGCGCATGGGCGTCGTCTTCTGCGAGATACTCTACCAGTCCTGAAACGCTTGCATGCATTTCCGAGCCGCCCAGCTCGCGATCGTCCGCCGTTTCGCCTGTCGCCGCCTTCACCAACGCCGCCCCTGCAAGGGCTGCGAGACCATTGGATTTCACGCCGATCACGTAATCCGACATGCCGGGCATATAGGCGCCGCCTGCGGTAGACGGTCCGTGCAGGACGGAGATAGTTGGTATGCCTGCGGCGCTGAGCTTGGCGAGGTCGCGGAATATGCCGCCCCCTGTCGCCCACATCTCGACTTTAAATTTGAGAAGGTCGGCGCCGGCGCTTTCCACCAAATGGAGCAGCGGCAACTTTTGGCGCATAGCGATGTTGAGAATACTGAGCGCTAAGGGCGCCGTCATTGTCGTCATCGCGCCGGCGCGAATACCGCTGTCGTCAACCCAAACCAGGCATCGAACGCCGTTGACATAGCCTATGCCTGCTATAACGCTGGCGCCTGGAATGCTGGTTTTTGGGTTTTCATCTTCTACGAGATAATTCGCCAGCGTATGTAGGCGCAAAAAGGGCATGCCAGGGTCCAAAACCCGGGCCAAACGTTCATGGGGCGGAATTTGTCCGCGTTTTTCGAAAGTGGCGCGACGGGCGTTGGACGCTTCGACAGACCGTGCCTCGATAACGCGCAGCTTTTCGACCAAGGCGAGCATCGCCGTACGGTTCGGTTCGAACGACGGTGAAGAGGGTGTGATTTTCGATTTAAACACGCCCACGGATTGATCCTTCCAATAGCTGGCGCGGCAAACGGACCGGCGTGTCGAGCAAAACTTGTCCGTAACTCTTACCCTGGGGGTCGTTTCTGAGACTGGCCATGCCGCCGCCGCCGAGCACGTCATGAAGCAGGAAGTTGATCGCGCCGGTTCCCGGCAGATAATAACGGTTCACGTCGCCTTTTAGGAAATGTGAGAACCGTTCCTGTACAATGCTTTCCGTAAGGCTGTCCCAAATCCAAGGTGCGAAGCGCATGTCCCGCGGGATAACGCCGATATTCGCTTTGTCGCCTTTATCTCCGGACCGGGCCCATGCGATTTGGCGCAGGGGCGCCTCAACCAGATCCGCTGCTTGACTGTCAACTGGTTCGGGCGTTGGGGGCGGCTGCATTTCTTCGTTTTGCTCGATATGACATGGCGCCATCCAATCGATACTGTCAGCATTTGTCTGAATTCTGATGTCGACGTCCGCCTTGTCGACCAACATTGAGAACAGCCGAACGACGGGCGATGGTTTCGGTCGCGCGCCGGTATAAAGACATAGCCCCGGCGGCGCGGAGAGCGCCAAGCCTGTCGCTTCCTTTATAAGCACGCCGAGCGCTTTGGGATTGTCATGTTTCGCGGCGATTTTGACGGCGACTTCGCGACCGGCGGTCGTTTCGGCGAACGCGCCATAATGAGCCTCCGCCCCGAACGGCTCAACCAGCGTTTCGGAAAAAGGTTGTAACCCAAGCGCTTTTAATCGCACCGCGGCGCGCCGGAGCGCCGCGTCTGCGAAGCAGTTTGCTTTTTCCAACGCCTCCTCGCCGATGAACAGCCATAGGGTGCTGACTTTCCATCCGTCCTGATACGTCACAGATGTTTTATACTGGAGTGACGGTGCGCGGCCCTTCGCCCCGGTGACGACGACCCGGTCCTGGTCGAGCTGATGAATTTTTACATCGCTGAAGTCGCAAACCACATCGGGTAGCATATAGGCTTGCGGATCGCCGATTTCGTAAAGCATCTGTTCCGCAACGGAGTCCGCCGTGACGCCGCCGCCTGTTTCAGCGGGCTTCGTCAATTCGAAGTCGCCGTTTTCAGAGATATTCGCAATCGGATACCCGATTTCATCCAGCGTATCGGCCACGCTGCGCCAATCGGTAAGGTTGCCGCCTGTCGCCTGCGCGCCGCATTCGAGCATATGCCCCGCGAGGCTGCCGGCCGCCATACGGTTCCAGTCGTCAGCTGGCCAATCAAAGGCATGCATGCACGCCGCCAGTGTTAATGCGCTGTCGACGCATCGCCCGGTGACGACAATGTCGGCGCCGTCCTGCAAGGCGCGTACAATGGGCCCTGCGCCAAGATAGGCGTTTACGCTGATGACGGACGTTGCATTGGGAAAGGGCTCGTCTGAAAACATTTCCGTTTTATCGGAAAATTGCTTTGCCCGGTTGACGAGATCATCCCCGGTTACAACAGCAACTTTTAAATCGGCGCCTGCTGCATCAATTATGCTGCGCAAAGCAGCGGCGCATGCATTGGGGTTCATGCCGCCGGCGTTTGAAAGGACCTTGACCTGATCTGCCTGTATGCGGTCGAGATTGTCTTTGATCACGTTGATGAAATCAGTCGCATATCCCATTTCGGGGTTTTTGGCCCGGGCTCGCGCCAGGATCGACATTGTGATTTCTGCAAGATAGTCGAAAACAATGTAGTCGAGATCCCCGGCCTGTAGCAACTGCGCGGCCGCGCCGTTCCAATCTCCCCAAAACCCGCATGCGCC
This sequence comes from Pseudomonadota bacterium, assembly GCA_039183635.1. GTDB lineage: Bacteria > Pseudomonadota > Alphaproteobacteria > Caulobacterales > Parvularculaceae > JBCDBL01. The sequence goes on along the minus strand of JBCDBL010000069.1, from coordinate 4,719 downwards.
GCCGATCTTGATGTTCGCTGTCATCACCAAACCATCCGCATGTTTTGCCTCGCCGCCGCATGTCACGCAGCGCGTAACTGTTGCAATCAATCCGTTTTTGAGCTTTACTCAATAAAAATGAGTTATACTCAATTTTTGGAAAATGCAACAGAGCAGGTCACATGGGGCGAGCAAGCGCAAGGCCGCTAACGCGACGGGAGAAAGTTGAGCGAAAGGAAAAAGCGCTTCTAAGCGCAGCACGCGCTTTGTTCCTGGAGCGGGGCTATGACGGCGTGCGCACAGCCGATCTTGCAAAGCGCGTTCAGATTTCCGAAGGCTCGATATATTCGTACTTCAAAAATAAAAGCGAACTCATGCAAGGCGTAGTCGTCGATTTTTGGCGTGAAATTGCTGAGGGCGCCCATGCGGCAATTGCCGCCGGGGATCCGCCGATGGAACAGTTGCATGATCTCGCCGTCTATCACCTCGCTACTGTTATCGATAATTTTGATTTTTTGGATTTAACGTTCTCCCTGCGGCGCGCCGGAGAAGATATTATCGTTTCACGAGATGATGTTCGTACGTATACATCTGTATTCGATGAAATTATGAATCGGGCGATTGATCGCGGCGACTTGGCTTCAGGAACGGTCATCTGGCTGGTCCGTGATACATTTTATGGAACGTTGGAATATTCCGCTCGGACCATATTGGGGCGCAGCACGAAAAGCTCGACTGATATGAATCTTGTTGTCGATAACCTGTTGGAACAAATCCGAAGGATGTATGGCGCGAATGCTCAATCGCAAGTGAACAGCCAATCGCCAAATGAGGCGATTACGCAACGGTTGGAGCGTATTGCTGAAACATTTGAAGTGACAATTGAGCAGTTTAAAAGACAAAACAGCTAAATTGAACATGTAGCTATATCTTCTTGGAAGGAGACAGCTGATGCGAGATCCGGAAACAAGTTTTTCAAATTTGCCTGTGGCTAGCCGTTTCGAGCTATCTGAAGAGCACGAGATCATTCTTGATCAAGCCGATAGGTACGCCAAAGCGGAACTTTATCCGCTTGCCGAAAAAATGGACAATGAGGAGTGGTGGCCAGATGAAGCTTTTCCAAAACTGAAAAGTGTTGGGCTTGTGGGGGTTAACGTGCCTGAAGAATATGGCGGCGCAGGCGCTGATTTAATGGCGCAAGCTCTGGTTCTGCAAGCCTTCTCCCGTTGGAATCACGCGTTTGCACTGTCATGGGCGGCGCATGATAACCTCTGTACAGATAATATTTACCGCAACGGTAATGAAGATCAAAGAAAGCGTTATTTGCCTGGCCTTTGCTCTGGTGAAAAGATCGGCGCCTTGGGGCTTACCGAGCCTGGCGCCGGCTCCGACGCCCTGGGCTCAATGTCTACAACGGCGCGTCTGGAAGGAAACAATTACATACTCAATGGTTCTAAAATTTACATAACAAACGGACCAATTGCAGACATCCTGCTCGTTTATGCGAAAACAGATAAGTCGAAAGGTGCGCACGGCATTTCAGCTTTTATTGTTGAAAAGGACTTTCCTGGTTTCAAGGTCGCGCAAAAATTGAACAAGATGGGGTATCGTGGCAGCCAAACGGCGGAACTGGTTTTCGAGGATTGTCTTGTACCTGTCGAAAATCTCGTCATGGACGAAAACAAGGGCGTATCTGTTGTAATGAGCGGACTAGATCTTGAGCGTGCTGTTGCTGCCGTCGCTGGGATTGGCATCGCTGAGCGCGCACTCGACTTGTCTATAGAATACGCTAAAAGCCGAGCCCAATTTGGCAAGCCTATCGCTTCATTTCAAATGGTTCAGTCCATGTTGGCTGACATGTACGTTGCAATCGAGTCGACGCGCGCCTTGTGTTACAAGACGATTGCACAGTGTTCGGATCTTGAAATCGGTGGGGGCGGGCGCGGTGAAATACATAAATTGACCGCGGCGAGCATTATGCAGGCCGGCAATATGCTCAATGGGGTTTTGGATAAAGCCGTACAGATTCATGGCGGCTATGGATATATTTGGGAAACGGAAATTAACAGGTTGTTTCGGTCGACAAAGTTACTCGAAATTGGCGCCGGAACAACAGAAGTTCGTAAAATGATCATTGCGGAGGAGCTTTTGTCCAAATGATTTCACCGGCCGTAATTAATTGTCTGAGGACGGTTGAAAAAGAGATGAAACTGCGCCGGCAAGAACAGCGCTTATTGTAAGAAATTTACCAATAGATCAAGTCATAAAGAACTATCAAGGGAGGACGTATGTCAGATCAACACAGGCCTTCAAGTCGCGAAGGGGCGCACTTGGTCAAAGTTCCTATGTTGCGCTCACAGCAAGATATCCAGGCGCTCAACGCTCGTGACTTTTCCGATTTCGTTCAAGGTAATGATATTTATCATTTTATTGAAACAGCCTGCCGCCAAACACCGGATAAAGCCGCTTTTGTTGTGCTGGAGGATCCTTCTCTCAAAGCTGAAGCACCAGAGGTAAGCTTTCAAACGGTTTTGGACAATGTCACGCGTGCGGCTAATTTGTTTTATAGCGTTGGGGCGCGTCGCGATAATGCGGTTTCTATGTTAGCGCCTGTTACGCCAGAGGCGCTCTGCGCGATGTGGGGAGCGATGACGGCCAGTATTGCAAACCCTGTTAATCCGTTTTTGGAGATTGAGCATATCGCTGGTGTCTTGAAGGCGGCGAACACAAAGATTCTGATTGCGGCAGGTCTTAATTATGATCCAGAGACGGCGAAAAAAGCTGAGGCGCTACGTGCGCTCGTACCGAGCCTATCTCATATTTATTATTTAGGACAGACGCCGAACGCGGCGGCCTTGTCATTCACTGATGCTCTTGCAGAACAAAATGGTGAGCAGCTCAATTTCGATAGAAATCCGTCTCTTAATCATACTGCGGCTTATTTCCATACAGGCGGCACGACTGGAACGCCAAAACTCGCTAAACATACGCATCTTGGTCAGCTGTTGAACGCGTTTCTTTGTGGGCTTGTGCTTGGGAACGAAGAGCATCACACGGAAGCTCATGGCATGCCGCTTTTTCACGTGGGCGGCGCCATTGCGTTGAGTTTGCGGTCGCTCATTCACAATCAGACGAGCGTGCATCTCACGCCAAACGGGTTCCGCACGCCTGAAGTTGTTCAAAACTTTTGGAGCATTGTTGAGAAATACGGTGTCAGAAGCACGATTGCGGTTCCGACGGTTTGTGCGGCATTACTAAATAACACCGATGCGCCGGCGAAGAAAACGCCGCTAGAATTTCTGGCGACGGGCGCGTCGACCGTGCCGGAGGAGCTGTCGATTGCGTTTCATAAAAAGTTTGGCGTCCATATGCGTGAGCTATGGGGCATGACGGAAATTCACGGCATTGCAACGTCTAACCTTCCCTTTGGCGAGCCCGTTACGGGATCCGCAGGAACCGTACTTCCGTTTCAGAATTTGAAAGTTATTGAACAGTCAGAAGGACGGTTTGTCAGAGAGTGTAAAACAAACGAAGCTGGTCTCGTGATTTTCAGTGGAAAGACGGTCATCGATGAGTATGTAGATTCTGAACATACTCAAAAAGGCTTTATTGAAGGAATGCCAGATGGCGGGAGATGGTTGAATACCGGCGATCTTGGACGTCTGGATGAGAACGGTTACGTTTGGATCATTGGACGACTTAAAGATCTCATTATCCGTGGCGGTCATAATATTGACCCTATCATCATTGAGGACGCCCTATTGGCTCATGAAGCCGTGGCTCTCGCTGCCGCTGTAGGCCGCCCTGATGGATTGAAAGGGGAGATGCCGGTTGCTTATGTGCAACTGAAGCCGGACGCCGAGGCGAAAGCGGATGACGTTCTGAAATTTGCATCGGAACGCATTCCAGAACGTGCTGCGATTCCGGATGAGGTTATCATTATAGAGGCAATGCCCGTAACAGCTGTTGGGAAGATATTCAAACCAGACTTGCGTGTGGATGTTACTATAAGAACAGTAAAAGACATTGTTTCCAGCCTCGACGCCAATACTATCGATTATAAAGTGGAGGCGTATTTTGACAAATTGGAAGGCCTTACGGTCAATTGTGTTTTGTCAGGTGATAAAACGGCTTGCGAGTCATTAAAGGCAAATCTTGGCCAAAAGTTCGTTTCATATCCTTTTAAAGTAAATATTGAGCTGAAACGATACTTGACCTAACCCCTTTGAACGCAGCCATTTTGAGGTAGTAAAATGGCTACATTGAAGGAGGTAATGGCCTGGGTCTAAAAAGTGGTCCAACCTGAGTGATAGAATTTGGTATCCTTTTTAAACACAGGCCAAAGGGATCCAGCTTTTGCAAGCTCAGGAAGCGGCTCTGATCGACGTCCGAGCGGGCGTGCTGGAAGGTTTGGCAGACGCTGATCGCGGCGAGACGGTTGATGGTGAAGAGGCAATTAGAGCTGTCTTTGAGGCGCTGCGATCCAGGAGGCAAGGATAAGTCCCGGCAAAGTCTAAGGAGATATCTAGGAATAGTGATCGCATGTGGGTGAGGGCGTTTGCTCCCGCCTCTGATGATGTCCGTCTTACGAGTTTTTTGTCCGCAAGACGAGTTTTTTGAACCATCTTGCGTGTATTCATCCGTCTTATGTGCAGCGCGATTTTCTGCTAGCTTTGACTGAATATCCAATCGTAGTTTTGAGCTTATGGGACATTTTTTTGAGAGCGAGGGCAAAAAAGC
>JBCDBL010000068.1:0-23879 GCA_039183635.1 Pseudomonadota bacterium | reverse complement strand
CGCAGAACGCCTCGCCCCATGACGCAACCAAACCTCAAAGAAAGCCCCAAGCCCGCTTTGAAAAACGCGGCAAATCAAACAAATGCAAATGATAAATCACAAGTACAACAGCGTTTCACAACAATCCCCGAGGGGGAGAGGTGAAGACCGGGGCCGATGGAAGTAGAGAAAAGAAAGGGGTCTTCGATGAAGCCCAACAGTTACAAAACAGGACCGGACGAAGAAGGCCGGTTTGGGATTTTCGGCGGACGGTTTGTGGCCGAGACGTTAATGCCCCTGATCCTCGATCTGGAGGCCGAATATAAAGCCGCCAGACAAGACCCGGCCTTTAAGGAAGAGCTTGAGTATTATCTCAAGCACTATGTGGGCCGTCCGTCCCCCCTCTATTTCGCCGAGCGGGTGACGGACCATGTGCGCGACGGCGCGCCCTCAGGCAAAGGCGCGAAGATTTACTTCAAGCGCGATGAGCTGAACCACACCGGCGCCCACAAGATCAACAATTGCATCGGCCAAATCCTCCTCGCCCGGCGCATGGGCAAGACCCGGATCATCGCCGAGACCGGCGCCGGTCAGCATGGCGTCGCCACGGCCACCGTGTGCGCCCGGTTCGGCCTGCCCTGCCATGTGTATATGGGAGCCCTCGACGTCGAACGGCAAAAGCCGAACGTGTTCCGGATGAATTTGCTGGGGGCGGAAATCTCCCCCGTTTCCTCCGGCACGGGCACCTTGAAAGACGCCATGAACGAAGCGCTGCGCGATTGGGTGACCAATGTGGAGGACACCTTCTACATCATCGGCACCGCCGCCGGCCCCCATCCGTACCCGGAGCTTGTCCGGGATTTTCAGTCCGTCATCGGCAAAGAAGCGCGCGAACAGATCGTGGAGGCCGAGGGCCGCCTGCCCGACGCCGTCATCGCCTGCATCGGTGGCGGGTCGAACGCCATCGGCCTGTTCCACCCCTTCCTCGACGACGCAGAGGTCGCCATTTACGGGGTGGAGGCCGCGGGCAAAGGCGTTGAGACCGGTGAACACGCCGCCAGCCTCACCGGCGGCGCGCCCGGCGTCCTCCACGGCAACCGCACCTATTTGCTGCAAGACGACAACGGACAAATCATCGACGCCCACTCCATCTCCGCGGGCCTCGATTACCCCGGCATCGGGCCGGAGCATTCCTGGCTGAAAGAAACCGGCCGGGTGAACTACGTCTCCGCCACCGACCAGGAGGCGCTGGACGCCTTTCAGCTGTGCACCAAACTAGAAGGCATCATCCCGGCCCTGGAGCCCTCCCACGCCCTCCACTTCGCCATGGGCAAAGCCGCCGAGATGGGCGAGGAGAAGATTTTGATCCTCAACATGTGCGGCCGGGGAGATAAGGACATTTTCTCCGTGGCGGAACATTTGGGGGTTGGGATTTGAAAGGCAAGTTAGCCATATTCAGTTTTATTTGCACCTCTGTATTGTCCCAAGGCGCAAACGCAGCCGTACCTAATAATATCAAATCCGACTGGACAGGCTATTACATACAAAGGCTTATCCGTGAGGATTGAAGACTATAAAGGGCGTGATGTCTGTGACGAACGTCAAAAAGAATTAAGTTCGTATGATTATTTTTTGAAAATTATTATACAAAATGATCGTGATACGGATTCTAGTCTGACTATAAATTGTCGTTACTTTAAGTGTGGAGATATAGGTTTTGGCGTAAATGGCCTTGGAAAACTTTCCGTACCAGCAAAGGCAAAACGTACAGTTATTGTAAATCGCAAAGATTTGTTCGGTATGAGTGGCCTAAAGTGCAAAGTGTTTGGAAACGATGGCCAACTCATCGGCCGCTTCCATTAACTTTCCCACCAACCGGAAAATACTATTTAAAGCTTCTTACCATACCACTCTGGATCCCGGATCAAGTCCGGGATGACGGCCCTGCCGCAGGGCGAATTCATCTCTCTACATACAAACTCCACGGCTCCCCGCGGCTTGACCGCGGGGTCCAGCGCCTAAGCTCTCAGCATAAACGTTTCGCGATAGATCTTGCCGCCGCCCTTTCAACTTCAGAACCTTATGCGCCGCGACAGTCGGGGATGGCCCCCGCGGTCGGAGCCGCGGGGAGGCGCAAGGGGCGAGGCTTTTACGCCAGTACCGCAGAAATCTTTGCTGGAAACGCTTTGCGCGGCGCGAAGGATTGCGTATGACATGCCCCTTATGACCACACGCATCGCCACCCGCTTCGAAGCCTTAAAATCCCAATCCCGCGCCGGGCTGATCCCTTTTGTTATGGCCGGGGACCCGGATTATGAGACCTCGCTCGCCATTATGAAGGGCCTACCGGCCGCCGGCGCGGACCTGATTGAGCTGGGCGTTGCGTTCACCGACCCGATGGCGGACGGGCCCACCATTCAGCGGGCGGGGCGACGGGCGCTCGACGCCGGGGCGACATTGCCGCAGACCCTCGACATGGTGAAGGCGTTCCGGGAAGACGATGATGCAACGCCGGTGATCCTGATGGGCTATTACAACCCGGTCTATCATATGGGCGTCGATAAATTCTTGCCGGCCGCCGTGGCTGCGGGGGTCGACGGGCTCATCGTCGTCGATCTGCCGCCGGAAGAAGATGCGGAGCTGTGCCTGCCCGCCCGGGCCGCGGGGCTCGACTTTGTGCGCCTCACCACCCCGACGACGGACGACAAGCGCCTGCCGGCGGTGGTGAAAAACACCTCCGGTTTCGTCTATTACGTGTCGGTCGCCGGCATCACCGGCGGCGCGGCGGGGGCGCAGGACGCCATCGCCAAGGATGTCGCGCGGATTCGCGCCGCCTCCGGCCTGCCCGTGGGCGTCGGGTTCGGGGTGAAAACGCCGGAACGGGCCGCGGAAGTGGCGCGGGAGGCCGATGCGGTGATCGTCGGGTCGGCCCTCATCGAAGAATTGGCGGCGGAGCTGGACGAATCCGGTCGCCCAAGCGTAGATTGCGTTAACCGCGTTTTGAGCTTTGCGCGCGACCTTGGGGATGCGGTGCGCGGCGCGCGCTCTTAAATGAAGCGGGTGTAAGAAAAGGGAAGGCCCTCCGATGAACTGGATCTCCAACCTCACGCCCCCTGGCATCAAGAACATGTTCCGCAGCCAGGACGACAACAGCGACACCTTGTGGGTGAAATGCCCCACCTGCTCGGACATGGTGTTCCACCGGGATATGGAGGCGGCCCAAAATGTCTGCCCGTCCTGCGAGCACCATTTGCGCATCACCCCGAAGGAGCGGTTCGCCGCCCTGTTCGACGAAGGCGGGCGCGAGGAGATCGATCTGCCCGACGTCCCGGCGGACCCGCTGAAGTTTCGCGATAAGGAACGCTACACGGAGCGCCTGAAGAAAGCCCGGGCGAAGACGGGGCAACGGGACGCCATGGCGCTGGCCGTCGGGGAGATCGGCGGCGTTGAAACCGTCGTCCTTGTGCAGAATTTTTCTTTTATGGGCGGCTCCCTCGGCATGGCCGCCGGCGAAGCCATGGTCACCGCCGCCGAGGAAGCTTTAAAACGCAACGCCCCCCTCGTTGTTTTCGCCGCCGCCGGCGGCGCCCGCATGCAGGAGGGCATTTTGTCCCTCATGCAGATGCCGCGCACCACCATCGCCGTCGATATGGTGAAGGACGCAGGCCTCCCCTATATCGTCGTGCTCACCGATCCCACCACCGGCGGCGTCACCGCCTCCTACGCGATGCTGGGGGATGTGCAGCTGGCTGAACCGGGCGCCCTGATCGGCTTCGCCGGACCGCGGGTCATCGAGCAGACCATCCGTGAAAAACTGCCTGAGGGTTTTCAGCGGTCAGAGTATCTCTTCGACAAGGGCATGGTGGACATGGTGGTTCATCGCCGCGACCTGCCCGCCACGCTGTCCCGCCTGTTGCGCGTCTTCACCAAGACCGAGCGCCGCACCGAGACGCGGCCGAAGCTCGCCGCCGCCAATGACGCGCCGGAGGGCAAAGAAGCAAAAGCGGACACAGGGGAGGAGCCCCCCGCCCTCGACAAAGCGGCGGAATAAATTCCGGGCGCTCATGCTTTCCTCCCCCGCATGCGGGGGAGGTGTCGATCACTGACTTTCTAGGGCGGATTGCAGGCGAAGTGGCTCACCGGTTCGCCGTCCGCAATCCGCTAAAACAAAGACTTAGAGCCGTTTGCGCCCGCGGAGTTGAATCACATGAGATGCAAACGGCTCTAGCCGCTTGCACCGGCCGTCATCCTGAAGATTTGCGCAGCAAATCATTCAGGATCCAGGGGAGACACAGCGAAATCGTGCGCCCTCGCCCCTGGATCCTGACTTTCGTCAGGATGACGATCGGACATTGGAAAACGTTTTGAGATCATACGCGATTTTCTTCCCATAGGGCGCAAAGCGAAAGGGTGAGACGCGACTTGCAACGGAGCCGTAAATGACCCCCCGCGATAAAACCGCCAGCGCCTCTTACCTCGACCGGTTTCTCGGCCGTCATCCGAAAAAGATCGACCTGTCCCTCGACAGGGTGGAGCGCCTGCTCGACAGGCTCGGCCGGCCCCACGACGCGCTGCCGCCGGTCCTCCATGTGGCGGGGACGAACGGCAAAGGCTCCGTCGTCGCGTTTTTAAAAGCGATGCTGGAGGCGGCGGGAAAGTCCGTCCACGTTTATACCTCGCCCCACCTTGTGACGTTCCATGAACGGATCGCCCTCAATGGAACGCCGATTTCAGAAGCCGCCCTCGCCGATGTATTGTCCCGCGCCGATGAGGCCGTCGGGGACGACGCCATCACTTACTTTGAGGCGACCACAGCCGCCGCCCTCCTCGCCTTCGCCGAGACGCCGGCGGACGCCGTCGTTCTGGAGACGGGCCTCGGCGGCCGGCTCGACGCCACCAATGTCGTCGCCCGGCCCGCCGCCGCCGTCGTCACCCCCGTCGCCATGGACCATGCCGATTATCTGGGGTCGGATGTTCCCACCATTGCCGGGGAGAAAGCAGGTATCTTCAAGCGCGCCGCCCCCGCCGTCATCGGCCGGCAAACCGAAGACGCCATGGCCGTTCTGGAGGCGACGGCGACCCGGATCGGCGCGCCGGTCCACGCCTTCGGTCTGCAATGGAGCGCCGGGGCCGACAGCGGCCGCCTCGTCTATCAGGATGAGGACGGATTGCTCGACCTGCCCGCCCCGCGCCTGCCCGGCCGGCACCAGTTCGACAACGCCGCCCTCGCGGTCGCGGCCCTGCGCGCCGCCGACGGGATCGACGTTCCCGACGAGGCCCTGGCCCGCGGCGTTGAGACCGTCAACTGGCCTGCCCGGATGCAGCGCCTTGTCCGCGGTCCGCTCATCGATCTTGGGACCGAGCGCCTTCGGGAAGCGCCGGAGATCTGGCTCGACGGCGGGCACAACGCCCACGCCGCCGCCGCCGTTGCGGCGGCGATCGCCGACATTTCAGACCGCGCGCCGAAGCCCCTGTTCCTGATCCCCGCCATGATGACCACCAAAACGCCGGAGAGCTATTTCGCGGCCTTCGCCGGCCTCGCCGAAGAGGCGCTGTGCGTCGGCCTCGACAAGGAGGCGGGGTTCGCCCCCAGCGCCCTTGCCGAGGCCGCCCGGGCCGCCGGCGTCCCGGCCCGGCCCTTCGCCTCGTCCGCCGACGCCCTGGAGGAAGCCTGCGCCATAGCAGAGGGACCGCCGCGCATTCTCATCTGCGGGTCATTGTATTTGGCAGGCGAGATTTTGCGCGATCATAGGTGAGGCGTTCTCCCTCCCCCGTTCACGGGGGAGGTGTCGCCGAAGGCGACGGAGGGGGCATGGGTCTCCCCCCGCACCTCAGGTTTTTCGTAAGATGAAAAGGCCCCCTTCGGCCTTACGGGCCACTTCCCCCGTAAACGGGGGAAGGAAGAAGGACTAAGCCTTCGGCCCCTTACGCCCCGACCCGACACCCGCCCGCGGAGACGGATCTAAGGGCCACCGCGGCCGGGGGCTCACCGCAAAATCGTCCACAGGCCCCAGCGCCAGACGCTCCGCGCCCGCCCAGGCGATCATGGCGCCGTTGTCCGTGCAATATTTCGGTGGCGGAACGATCATGGAGAACCCGTGGGTTTCGCAGGCGCTCTTCAGCGCCGCCTTCACCGTGCAATTGGCCGCAACCCCGCCGGCGACGACGAACCGCAACCCTTCGGCGTCGGGGTGATCTTCGGCGAACTGCGCCATCGCCCGGGCCGACCTGTTGGCGAGGCTGCCCGCCGCCGCGGCCTGGAACGAGGCGGCGAGGTCCGCAACGTCTTGCAAGGTCGGCTTGTCCAGGCCCTCCGCGGCGACGCGCACGGCGGTTTTCAGGCCGGAGAATGAAAAGTCGCACCCCGGACGGCCTTTCAGGGGTTCGGGAAACGCGAACCGTTTCGCATCGCCCCCGGTCGCGGCCGCCTCCACCTTCGGCCCGCCGGGATGGCCGAGGCCGAGGAGTTTTGCGGTTTTATCGAACGCCTCCCCCGCCGCATCGTCGATGGTGGAGCCGAGGCGGCGGTAGGTTCCGACGCCCTCCACCGCCAAAAGCTGGGAATGGCCGCCGGAGACAAGGAGCAGGAGATACGGGAACGGCGCATTGTCTGTCATCCGGACGCTGAGGGCGTGACCCTCCAGGTGGTTCACCCCCACAAGCGGCAGCCCATGGGCGAGGGCAAGCGCCTTGCCTGTGGCGAGCCCCACGATCACCCCGCCGATGAGGCCAGGCCCCGCCGTCGCCGCCACGGCGTCAAGATCGCTATAACCGATACCGGCCGCCGTCATCGCCTCAGCGACGATGGCGTCCATCCGCGTCACATGGGCCCGTGCGGCGATTTCCGGCACGACGCCGCCATAGGCCGCATGGGCGTCGAGCTGGCTGAACACCACGTTCGACAAAATGCGCGGCGCGCCGTCGGGCGCGCGCGTCACAACGGCCGCGGCGGTTTCATCGCAGCTTGATTCCAGACCGAGAACGGTGATCGGGCGGCTTGTCATGGGCCTCCGGGCGCAGTAGTCCAAAGATAGACCGGCGCGCACGCCGGCCCCATCACAGCACCTAAGGCCGAAACCCGTCGAATGCAACGCACCTTCACCCTCGGCTCCCGCGGCTCCGAGCTCGCCTTGATCCAAACCGAAACGGTGCGGAACGCCCTCGCCGCCGCCCATGGCTGGTCCGAGGAGGAGGCGGCCCGCTTCGCCCGCATTCGGCCCATGTCCACCGCAGGCGATCGCATCCAGGACAAAGCCCTAAGGGAATTCGGCGGCAAGGGGCTGTTTACCAAGGAGATCGAAACGGCGCTCCTGGAAGGCCGGATCGACATGGCCGTCCATTCCATGAAGGACATGCCGACGGTGCTGCCGGGCGGGCTTGTCATTCCGTGCGTCCTGCCGCGCGAGGCGCCGAACGACGTCTTGCTCGCCAATGTCGGAACAGGCCTCGCCGACCTGCCGCAAGGGGGTCGCCTCGGCGTCTCGTCCCTGCGCCGCCGCGCCCAGGCGTTGCGGGCGCGACCGGATTTAAAAACGCAAGATCTGCGCGGCAACGTCAATACGCGGATCAAAAAACTGCGCCAAGGCGACGTGGACGCCACCTTCCTGGCGCTCGCCGGTTTGACGCGCATGGGCCGTGAAGACGAGGCGGCATGCGTTCTGCCGACGGAGGAGATGTTGCCGGCGGTCGCGCAAGGCATTGTCGGCGTGGAAGTGCGCACCGACGACGATGAGATCCGAAAGACCCTCGCCGCCATCCACTGCGAAACAACATATTTGAGGCTCGTCGCAGAGCGCAGTTACTTAAAACGCCTCGACGGGTCCTGCCGCACGCCGATCGCCGGCCTCGCGGAGATCGAAGCGGGTGAGATGCGCTTGCGCGGCGAAGTTCTGAGCCTTGACGGTGCGGAGAGTTACAGCGTTGAACGCAGCGCTAAGCTCGGCGCAAACGCCCTTGAGGCGGCCGAGGCCCTTGGGCGCGCCGCCGCCGAGGCCTTAATCGACAAGGCGGGGGAGCGTTTTCTCGCCGGCATCGCCGCCGCGATCGACCCATGATGCAGGTCCTCGTCACACGCTCTGCAGAGGACGGCGCGCGCACTGGCGCGGCTGTAGCGGCCAAGGGCTGGCGCCCCGTTCTTGCCCCAGCGATCCGGATACGGTTTTTCGAAGAAATCGAGACAGACCTCGAAAATATCGCCGCCATCGCCCTGACCAGCGCCAACGGCGCGCGGGCCCTGGCCGCCTTAAAAAGCAAACCTGAAAACTGGCGCGGGGTTCCTGTCTTCGCGGTGGGCCGCATTACGGCCGAGGCCGCCAAAGCCGCAGGGTTCGAAAACGTCGAAACGGCCTCCGGCACGGTAGCCTCCCTCGCCGACCTCATCGCTCGGGAGTATCGCGGTGAAGGCCGTCCGGTCCTTCATGCCGTGGGCAGAGCCCAGGCCGGCGACCTCGCCGGCGTCCTCGCGGAGGCGGGCGTGCCGGCGCAAAAAACCGTGCTGTATGACGCAGAGCCGGTGGCGGCGCTGCCGGAGCCCGTGCAAAACGCCCTCAGCCAAACGCCGCCGGCCCTGGACTGGGCGACGTTCTTCTCCCCGCGCACCGCGCGCGTTTTTATTGACCGGGCCGAAGACGCAGGGCTCGTCGCCGCCCTTGGCGCTGTCCGCGTCGCCTGCCTCAGCCCCGCCGTCGCCGAGGCCGCCGGCCGCGCCCAATGGCGCACCGTCGTCATCGCTGACGAACCGACGGAAGAGGCGCTGCTGCGGGCCATAGAACAAGGGATTGAGGCTTAACGACGCCTTGCAGCGCCGGCGTTCCCGCAGCTAAAGTCCCGTTGCATGTTTCTAAAATTAAGGGCGGGACGCCCCTCCCCTGGTAAAGCGAGTTTGACCCCATGTCCGACGACAAAAAATCCCCCGAAGACGAAGCGACCGATGCGACCGCGCCAAATGAGACCGCTGTTGACAAAGACGCCGCTCAACAAAGCGAAGCGGCCGAGCCGGCGCCCGCCGATGCGAAAACCGATGCAGGCGAGCCCATCATAGACGTTGAGGCCGAAGAAGTCGCCGCATCCGGTGCGCAAAATGAGGCGCCAAAGGCCGACAAAGGCGGCCTCATCGCCCCAGGGACAGTTCTGCTGGGCGTTTTATTGTGCATTGTGCTGATCGTCTTTGCTTTCTCGCTCGGCAACCGCGGACAAAGCGCGTCAGGCGCCCTCGCACAGAACGATATGAAAGCCCTTGAGGGGCGGCTCTTGCAACTTGAAACTCAACTGGAAAGCTCCTACGGGACGGCGACGGACAGTCTTTCCGATCGGCTGAGCGCCGTAGAGGCGGCGTCGGCCCGCGCCGCAAAGGACGCCACCCAGGCCCTGGCGACGGCGGCGGCGGGGGGCGATGAGGCCGCGGCGGAGAATGTCGCCAATCGCCTGTCGGAAATCGAAGCGGCCCTGTCCGCGGTGGAGCGCTCCGACGGCGGAAAACTCGCCAACGACCTCGCATCGTTCAAAACCGAGTTTGAAAACTATCGCGAAGCCCGGGGCGGCATCGATGAACGCATGCAAAGCTTCGAGGACGGCAGGGCTGCGTTTGAAGAAGAAATGGCGGCGCGCGCCGAAGCCCTGGAAAGCGCCGGGGAAAGCCTTTCTGCGCGGGTGGCGAAACTTGAATCCGTGGACATCGCCGCCCAGGCGCGGCGCGTCGCCGTGGCGGTCGCACTTACGAACCTCACCCAGGAGGCGCTTAACGGGCGCCCCTACGCCAGGCAGCTGGACATTTTGAAACAATACGCCCCGGACAATCCGGCGGTTGAAGACCTCAGCGCCTACGCAAACCGCGGCCTGCCGAGCCTCGCCCGCCTTAAGAACGACTTCAGGATCGTTACGCGCGCAGTTGATCGGGCTGACGCGAAAGAAAACGCCGCCGGCCCCTTCGGCCGTCTGTGGGCGAATTTCCTCAGCCTGTTCACGGTGCGTCAAATTGGCGAGATGGAAGGCGAAACTGCGGAGGCGATCCTCGCGCGGGCCGAGCGGCGCATGGCGGAGGACGATTTGCCCGCCGCCGTGCGGGAGCTGGACAACCTCACCGGCGCCCCGGCGGAGGCAGCGGCCGATTGGCTCGCCCGGGCGAAAACCCGCCTCGCCCTGGATGCGCTGGTCAAGGAGCTTAGCGATAGCCTTGCTGCGGAAATCGGCGAATAATCCATCCTTTGACCATGCCAGGGAGCCTTAGGCGTCTATGATCCGCATGCTCATCTTCATCGTTGCAACGGCTCTTGCAGCCGGCGCGGCGATCAAGATCGCCGCTTTGGACGGCGAGGCGTCCTTGCGTTTTGAAAACACGCTTATTGAGGCCCCCTTCGGCTTGCTTGTGGTGGCGGGCCTTCTGTTCGCCGTCGCCGTCGCCGGGGCGACGCGGCTGTGGGTCTATTTCGTCACCCTGCCCAAGCGGATGAAAGCCCGGCGCGACGCCGAACAGCGGCGCAAGGGCCTTGTCGCGCTGACCCGCGGTTTCGCCGCCGTGGCCGCCGGCGACGCCGCCAACGCCCAGGCGCAAGCCCGCGCCGCCGACCGCAATCTGAACGCCCCGTCCCTCACCCGGCTGTTGTCGGCCCAGGCCGCCCAGGCCGCCGATGACCAGGACGCTGTGAAACGGCATTATACGGACATGCTGGCGGATCCGGAGGCGGAATTTCTCGCCCTGCGCGGCCTTTACGCCCACGCCGACCGCACAGGCGACAAGCGGGCCGCCCTCGCCCACGCCCAGCGGGCCTTTGAGCTGCGCCCCGGGGCGGAGTGGGCCTATCGTTCAGTGTTCGCCCTACAACTTGAACGCGGCGCCTGGGGGGACGCCCGGGCGGCGCTCGCGGTCGCCGCCCGCAACGGCCATGAGAGCCAAGACGCCGCGCGCCGACGCAAAGCCGTTCTGCTGACCGCCGACGCCGCCGCCGCAGAAGCGGGCGGCGATGAAGACGCCGCGCGGGAAGACGCTACGCTCGCGGCGAAAACGGCGCCGGACTTCGCACCGGCGGCGCTCATCGCCGCCCGCCGTCTCGCCGCAGCGGGACGCATGGGCGGCGCGGCCAAAGCGATCGAGGCCGCCTGGGCCGCCGCGCCGCACCCAAGCCTCGCCGACGCCTACGCCGCCTTAAAACCAGGCGAGATGGCGCCGGCGCGAGCCAAACGCATGATGAAGCTCGCCGACAAGAACACCGCAGCGCCGGAAAGCGGGCTGCTGAGAGCCGAACAGCATGTCGCCCTTGAGGACTGGGACGGGGCGCGTAAAGCGCTCGTCCCGGTGTTAAAAACCGCCCCAACGGCCAGAGCGCTGGGTTTAATGGCGGAAATCGAACGGGCGCAGACCGGCGATGAGACGAGGGCGCGGCCCTGGCTCAACAAAGCGCTGGAAGCGCCGCGGGACGCCCGTTTTCCGGCCGACGCCGCCTTCAACCTCACCGTCCCCGCCTGGGGGGAGCTTGTGCGCCGTTTCGGCGACGCCGCCAGACTAGATCTGCCGGCCCTCGCCGCCGCGCCCGCCGTCAGCGAGGCCGAGATCGCGGCGGCGCTGGAAAGCCCTGCTCCCGCCCCTGAGGCCGCAGCCGATGCGGAGAACGGACGTTCGGAAGACAAAGACGTCCCAGAAGACACGCCTCAAACAGATGACGAACCGCACGCGTCAGCGTCGAGGGAAACAGCGTCTCCAGAAGATGAAACAAAAACCGCCGATGATCCGCCGGACTTAACGCCCCCGTTCGTACCGGACGCCGCACCGCCTGCAGCAACCTCAAAGTCCTAAGGCGTTTTCTCACGACGCGGCCGGAGCGACGGGCGAATAGTGCGAACCGGTTATTCGCTCACCCGGCGCGACCGATAAAGACTTTAGATCACGTTGTGCGTGACGTGGATCAGACGAAGATCATCTTACGCACTGAAAACAAAGCTTTAAAGCTGTGTCGCTTCCACCAAAAGCGCACCGTTGCCGTCCAACCCTCAAGATCGCTTGTTAACGTCAATGCAACCGTGTTTCTGCGATATCTTGTAAACCCATATTGCGGGCCGCAGTATTTGTGCGTATTGTCCGCGACCGCTGCCACGTCAGCACGCCGCATTAGCTCAGCTGGTAGAGCACATCATTCGTAATGATGGGGTCGGGTGTTCAAGTCACCCATGCGGCACCATTTTCAAAGTTCGTAAAGCCGCCCCTAGCTGGAAACGCTTTAGAATTCAGCCTTGAGCGTTACCAAAACACTTCTCGGAGCGCCGAAGAAATTATTGATCTGCGTCGACCCGCTGTCTGTCACGAAATAGGTTTCATCCGCCAAATTCTGACCATTGATTGAAAATTCCAGATTTTCTGTAATTGGATAACCTATATTCGCACTCACAAGCGTACGCGGATCAAATGCGAAGGTGTTGGCGTCGTCAACGACCAGCTCGCCTGTGTAACTCAGTCCTGCCCCGAAAAACAGTCCGGTCAACGGACCTTTTAAAAACTCATACTGCGCATATAAAGACGCCAGATGTTCCGCAGTTCGACCGACATCGTTTCCAACATTATCCGGAAAAGTAATGTCTTGTGTAATTTCAGCGTCAAGAAAGGAATAGTTGGCGATTATATCGAGACCGGAAAGCGGCGTTCCAACGAGTTCGACCTCAACACCTTGGTGTTTTTGCTCCCGCCCTTCAATCAGGAGGCTTTGCGGCGGAGCGCCGGGGTTTGTAACAGCGACGAGCGTTGGAACATTTTCCCGTTCGATAGAAAAATAATTTATCCCAAAGCTCAGCTTACTGTCGAGTACGATAGCCTTGAACCCAATTTCGTGCTGGAGGCCGGTCTCGGGATCTTCAGAAACATTTCCAAAATCATCACGCACGGAATTCACGAAAAACCCTTCGGAAAAGCTGTAGTAGACATTCATGTCTTCCACGATCTCAAAAATGAGCCCAAGCCTGGGGGGAAATATTATCCGTTTCAATCGACGTTGTTTCCACCGTATCAGGCGCGCGCAGGCGACGCGTTAAAGATACGTCACGATTGATTTTATCGTATCTGGCGCCCGCGAGAATCGTCAGCCTGTCAATTGGATTTAAAAGAACTTGCGCGCCAAACCCGAACTCTTCAATGCTTTCTTCACTGGCAAGATCAAAATCCACGCTGGGAAAGGTCGGAATCAGACTTAAGGGATCAACGCTCGCCGGGTTGGCCGATGGATCCGATAGATTAAACGGGAACACCCCCAACGTCGGCGACGTTAAAGCCCGCGTCGCCGTTTCTTCATTCTCAAGATCTTCATAGTCAGCACGGATAGAAATCAACTGCTCGTTGCCAAACAGCTCAAATGTCCAATCAAAACTGACATCGATTTCAAAAACCTCGAACGTTTCATCGAACGTCTGCCCGAACGTAACCAGGGTAATAGGATCAGCGGCCGGATCAATAGAGCCGACTACGATAATGCTTTGCGAGTCAACGTCGGGTCGATTGTAGGAAAGGGTGACGGAGCCGGACATATCTGCGCTGAACTCATGGTCTAACGTGGCGCCGATATAAGTCGCTTCAGACTCAGCCACATTCCCATCCGCGTTAAATCCGAAAAAGAGGTCAGGCTGTATACCAATTGTATCCGGCGTTGATACATTTCCTTCACCATCTATGACCAAACCAAAGCCGCTGTATGGCGTATTGTCCGTTCTTTGGTGAAATCCGGTCAACGACAGAAGCGTATTCGGACCAAGATCAACTTCCAGGGATGGAAAGAAGGCCATCGATTCATTTTCCAGGCCATCCGTCCAGCTGTCTGCATCCGTATAAGACGCCGTAAGACGACCGCGAACTGAGTCCGTTAAAGCGCCTGAAACATCGCCTTCGATACGAACATTTTGATAGGTTCCGGTTGAAATCGCCCCCCCATAGCGGAAGTCGCTTGTCGGCTTTTTCGTGACGACATTGAGAATTCCGCCGAATGAATTTTGGCCAAAAACGATCGCCGAAGGGCCGCGGACGGATTCAATTCGTTCAACACCCGCCAAATCCAACTCGACAAAACGGCTAAAGCTGGCGCCATTTAGGCGGTACCCATCACGATCATTATTGATAAAGCCCCGTGAAAAAACCTCAGACGGCGCGCCAGCTTGCCCTTCGAGCGTTGAGACGACGCCCGGGATCAACCGCGTGGCCAGCCCAATTGAGTCGATACCCGCCACATCAAGAAGGTCTTCGGTGAGCACCGTCACTGCTTGCGGCGTGTCGACGATCGGCAACGCAAACCCGGTCGCGGAGCTTTGATCGTCTGGCCGGAAAAAATTTATGCGGCCCTGAACGATAATTTCCTCAACCCCTTCCTCAACGTCGCTGTTGCTCTCCTGCGCGGCGACAGGCAGGGCAGCGCCCAGGGCGATAGCAGACGCAAAAAGCGTCAAAAGGGATATTTTGCTATACTTTTTGCTTGGCGATGGAAGGGGCCCCATTTTTATCTCCTTATGATTCTTTCGGGTTTTTTTCATTCCCATCGTACGACTGAGGGTGAAAAACGATACATACGCTACTCATTTTATGTACATAGTACACAGGAATATTGTAAAACAGTCCCCGACATTGTTGAATTCTTATGGTTGTTGCCCAACGGATACTCTCCATTCGACCGGGGCCAAAAACTGAAAACAGCACTGGCAAAGCCATTCAGCTTTTTACCAAAACGCATATAACACCGCCTTAAACCAGCGCTCATGCGGTTTCCCACACAACGCCCCTTTCAATGGCGTTGTGTTTAAGATAGCGTCCAAAATTGCGAATAATTCTCATGCTCATATGATTGAGCATAAGCAACTTTGTCATAGGGGGCGTAATGATGACCTGGGAACAGACCAATCCTTCTCGAAAAGTACTTCTAACAACAGCAAGTGCGGCGATCGCCAGCGCCGGTTTCCTCAGCGCAACGCCGGCTCAGGCGCAACAGGACGAGGATGCGGCGACGCGCGTTGGATCTGTTCCCGCCATTGTCGTCATTGGGGAAAAAATCGACCGATCTTATCTGGAGACCTTCACAAGCGTCGGCGTTGTAACAGCGGATGATCTTGCGGCATTCAACATCGGCGACACCAACGACGCCTACGAACTTCTAGCCAATGTGAGGTCGTTTCCGAGCAATCGCGGCAATAACGGGTTTATGATCCGCGGCTTGAACGCAGATGGCGTCACCCAACCCTCGAACTCAACACCGCTGATTTCAGTGATTATCGACGGCGTCACCCAATCGGCGGAAGGCCTGAAACGCGGCTCCCGCGGGGTTTGGGATGCAGACCGTATAGAGGTGCTGCGCGGACCGCAGTCGACCTTGCAAGGGCGCAACGCCCTCGCCGGGGCGGTGGTTGTGAAAACCAAGGACCCGACCTTTACGCCTGAAGCCTCCGCACGCGTGATCGTCGGCGAACTGGATCGACGCGAAGGGGCCGCCGTTGTCTCTGGGCCGATCATTGAAGACACGCTCGCGCTGCGCGTCAGCGGGGAATACAGGGAAGAAAAAACAGACGTCAACTTCACTGACCCCGCCAATGCGCGTCTGGGAGAGGATGAATTTTACAATCTGCGCGGAAAACTGCTGTATACGCCGGCTTTTTCGGATCAGCTGACCGTTTTGCTGATGGCGAACCACACGTTTGACGCCCCCACCGCGGCGCCTGTGTCCGGTCCGGCGTTTTTCGACAGGGTTTTCAACGTTGCTTCAACATTCACCGAGTTTCGAGAAATGAAGGTCGATATTTATTCCGCCGATATCGCCTATGCGCTGAAGGACGGCCTGACGCTGAGATCGATTTCAGCTTACAACGCAACGGACCTTGATATCGCCAGCGCGCCCGGCATAACGACTTTCGTGAGGAAGGATACGCGGGAAGATAGCGATTTCACCCAGGAATTCCGACTTGAAATTGGATCTCCCGTTTACGGAGTGTCAGGTGTCGCCGGTCTTTACTACGGCTCTTTCGAAGGGCAAACGAACTCCTCCATCACAGTGAACGGCAATCCGTTTCAAGATGGAGTTTTCAAAAATGAAACGGAAACCATCGCCGCCTACGCAGACTTGCGGTACGGGTTTACCGAACGCCTGGATGTTCTGTTCGGCGGGCGCTATCAGCGCGATGAGGTGCGTAATGCGCAAGACGTTAACAGCATCTCTGGGGTGATTTTATCCGATCGCGAGGCCGATTTTAATGTCTTCTTACCAAAGGCGGGCCTGTCCTACGGACTGACGCCCACCCAGAATATCGCTGTTACGGCCAACCGCGGATACCGTCAGGGCTTTACCGAAATTGAGGTTGGAACGACGAATATCGTAAATGCGGTCGATCCGGAATATGTCTGGACCTATGAGATCGCCTATCGGCTTTCCGCCCTGGACGAGCGCTTAACTTTTGGCGCGAATGTATTTTACAATGACTATAAAGATCAACAGATCGCGGTTATCGATGCCGACTTCCCGCCGCTTACCAATACACGAACAGCCGCGGAGTCATCATCTTACGGCGCGGAGCTGCAGGCGCAGTATGATTTCGGCGACGGATTACGCGTGTTCGGGTCGCTGGGCCTTCTTGAAACAGAACTTGAAGACTTCAGGGAAGACAGGTGCCCCGGCGGCGATTGCAGCGGCAACGACTACCCCGAAGCGCCGGCCGTCACAGCGGCGATTGGCGGCGCCTACGCCCATCCTTCAGGCTTTTTTGGCAGCGCAAACGTCAGCTACACGGACGAGTATTTCACAAACATTGAGAACACGTCATCCCGTGTAATCGACAACCGATTCCTGGCCAACGCAAGGCTTGGCTACGCCCGGGAGCCGTTCTCTATAAGCTTGTATGTGGAAAATCTGTTTGATGAGGAATATCTGACCGGACTCGGGTCGGATGTTGAGGGCACAATCGGCGATGCACGCAATGTCGGCGTAGAGCTGCGCGTCGAGCTGTAAGCCGACGCGATGCACATGCTTCGGTCGCAACGCCCCGGCCAGAGGGCGGGAGCGTTGCGACCGGAAAATACAACGCGAAAACAGTGGCGAATTCTGGTAGGATCTTTTAGGTTCTAAAGCCTTTCCAGGCCAAGTGTGTACGGTTGGCCGTCCGCAAATGCGAAAAAACAAAGACTTAAAGCGTCTGCCTTCTTCCATTGAAGAAGAGACGCTTTAATGGGCTCAACATCCTTGAGGCGTGGAGCCGGAGCGCATCTGTTTCATCGATCAGGAGGATCGTTCGTGTTCTCGACAGCTAAACCAATCATTGTCGCTCTGCTCATGGCGGTCGTCGGCGCGACCGGCGCGGCCGCCAACGACCGCACATTAACGGCCAAAGCCGCCGCCGCGCATCAAGACGTGCGCGGCGCCATCGCCGCAATCGACGCCTGGGTGGAGGCGCGGCGGATCTATGACGACATCCCGGGAATTTCCGCCGGGGTGGTGTTTAAAGACCGTCTGATTTGGAGCAAAGGATACGGCGTCTCCAATCTTGAAACCCGGCGCCCGGTCGACGCCGACACACTCTACAGCATTTGCAGCATCTCCAAACTGTTTACAGCGATTTCAGTGATGCAACTGCGCGATGCGGGCAAGCTCGCGCTGCGCGACCCCGTGGCCAGTCACCTCGACTGGTTCGACCTGAAACAGACCCATGCGCACAGTGGTCCGATCACGATTGAAGGCGTGCTGACGCACGCCTCCGGACTGCCCCGGGAATCTGACTTTTCTTACTGGCGCGCGCCGGATTTCCCATTCCCGACACGCGAAGAGATGATTGAGCGCCTCGACGCCCAGGAAACCCTTTACCCGGCCAACCAATATTTTCAATATTCAAATCTTGGCCTTACTCTCGCCGGCGAGATCGTCGAGGCTCGCTCGGGCCAACCTTACGCTGATTATGTTGAAGAAAATATCCTGGAACCGCTGGGTCTTTCCCAAACACGGCCGTTTTACCCGGAACGCCTAAGGGGCGAGGGCCTCGCCATTGGTTATACGGGCTTTGATCGCAGCAGGGCGCGACGGGAAGTCGAACCCTTTTTTACCCGCGGGATTACTGCTGCGGCGGGTTTCACATCATCACTTAATGATCTTGCGCGCTTCGCCATCTGGCAGTTTGAGCTGCTTCAGAACAAGGACGCCGGGGTGCTCGCCCCGAACACATTACGCGAGATGCACCGGGTTCATTGGATCGATCCCGATTGGGAAACCACCTGGGGGCTTGGCTTCAGCGTCAATCGCGTCGGCGACAAAACCGTCGTCGGCCACGGCGGCGGATGCCCGGGTTACATCACCCAATTCAAAATGATCCCGGACCTCCAAATCGCCGCCATCGTTCTGACAAACGCCGGCGACGGCCCCGCCTCCAATTTATCCAGCAACATCTTAAAGACGATGGCGACGTCGCTGCAAAAAGCATCCACGACAAGCAAGAAAAGAACGCCAGACCTTTCGAAGTACGAAGGCAACTACAGTATTGATCCGTGGGGCGGCGAGTTCGCAGTGCGCCAATGGGGCGATCATCTTGTCGCCATTAACCTGCCCTCGGACGACCTTGAAGGGGCGATGACGAAACTGAAGCGTGAGCGCGGCGACACCTTCGTCCGGCTGGCCGATGACGGAACGCCCCGCGAGCCTTGGGCCTTCGAAATCGGCGATGACGGACGCGCCGCACGCGTCCTTGTTCATAGCCAGTATTCCGATCGGATAAAGTAACGGCCGCATCTGGCCGCCTGCACCGCTGGCTTACGCCCCGCTTTTGCGCGACACGCTCTAAAGCGTCTCTTCTTCAATCGAAATCAGGCAGACGCTTTAAGTCTTTGTTTTTTCGCATTTCCGGACGGCCAGCCGTACACACTTGGCCTGGAAAGGCTTTAACGTCGATTACGCATCAATTTCGCAGCCCGTCTGCAGACCTCGTTTAAAGCTTCTCCGCACCGCGTTGAATGGACAGCACCCCCGTCCGAGAGACCTCCACAAGGCCGAGCGGCGTCATCAGGTCGATAAACGCATTGATCTTGTCGCGTCCGCCGGTGACTTCGAAAATAAACGACGTATGGGTTGTATCGATGACACAGGCGCGGAACACTTCGGCCAGACGCAGGGCTTCGACGCGCTTTTCCCCTTCGCTTTTTACTTTAATAAGCGCAAGCTCCCGCTCCACGCCGAGTGGCGCTGTGGTGATGTCCACCACCCGGCGAACAGGCAGCAATCGCTCCAATTGCGCCTCGATCTGCGCCAGGGTGGATGGCGTGCCGTTGGAAACGATTGTGATCCGGGAACGGTGCTTTTCGATATCCGTCTCCGCCACCGTCAGGCTTTCGATGTTATACCCGCGGGCGGAGAACAGTCCCACCACCCGCGCGAGCACGCCAGGCTCGTTGTCGACGATGACGGCGATGGTGCGCGCCTCAATGCTCTCATCCTTGGTGTTGGGAGCATAAACGGAGGAAGAAGCCATGATTATCGCGCTTTCTTTTTGTCTTAAACAAGAACCTTGCCGGCGTCGTCGATCTCGTCCCCGGTGACCTCGCCGCCGAGGAGCATTTCATTATGCGCCGCGCCAGACGGGATCATCGGGAAACAGTTTTCATCCTTTGAGACGACGCAGTCAAACAAGACCGGTTTCGGGGAGGCGACCATCTCTTCGATCTTGGCGTCGAGCTCCGCCGGGGTCGTTGCACGCAGGCCGAGACAGCCGAACGCTTCGGCCATTTTGACAAAGTCCGGCAACGCGGCGGAATAGGAATGGGAGTACCGCCCGCCATGGAGCAGCTCCTGCCACTGGCGCACCATGCCCATATATTCGTTATTCAGGATAAAGATCTTGATCGGCAAATTATGCTGCACCGCCGCCGACATTTCCTGCATGGTCATCTGGACGGACGCCTCCCCGGCGATGTCGATGACGAGGGCGTCCGGGTGGGCGGCCTGCACGCCGAGGGCCGCGGGCAGGCCGTAGCCCATGGTGCCGAGCCCGCCGGAGGTCATCCAGCGGTTCGGCTCCTCGAACTTATAATGCTGGGCCGCCCACATCTGATGCTGGCCCACCTCCGTGGTGATATAGGCGTCTTTATCTTTCGTCAGCTCATACAGGCGTTCGATGGCGAATTGCGGCTTGATGATCGTATCGCTTTTTTCATAGGCGAAGGAATCCTTCGCCCGCCAGGCGTCGATCTGGGACAGCCAATCGGCGAGGGCCGCTTTGTTGTCGCCGGCCTTGCGCGCCCGCCACCCCGCGACAAGCGCCGCCAGGATCTCGGCCGCGTCCCCGATAAGGCCGACGTCCACGGCGACGTTTTTATTCACCGAGGACGGATCGATGTCGATATGAATCTTGCGGGAGCCCGGCGAAAAAGCGTCGAGGCGGCCCGTAATGCGGTCGTCGAAGCGGGCGCCGACGGCGATCATGACGTCGCAATCGTGCATGGCGTTGTTCGCCTCGAAACTGCCATGCATGCCGAGCATGCCGAGCCATTGCGGCCCCGAGGCAGGGTATGCGCCGAGCCCCATCAGGGTCGAGGTGATCGGAAAACCGGTCTCCGCCACAAGCTCCCGCAGCAGCTCCGAGGCGTGCGGGCCGGCGTTGATGACGCCGCCGCCGGAATAAATCACAGGCCGGCGCGCCCGCGCCATCAACTCCACCGCGGCGCTGATGTCGGCTGCACTGCTTGGCGGGCGGGCGCGATAGGTGCGGATGTCCGCCTGTTCCGGCCTGCGATAGGCCATGGTCTCGAACTGAACATCCTTCGGAATGTCGATCACGACGGGGCCAGGACGGCCGGCGGAGGCCACGTAAAACGCCTCATGCATGATGTCGGACAGGCGGTCGGCGTCGCTCACCAGGTAGTTTTGCTTCGTACACGACCGGGTGACGCCCACCGTGTCGCATTCCTGAAACGCGTCCGTGCCGATCATGTGCCGGGCCACCTGGCCCGTGATGCAGACCAGCGGAATAGAATCCATCATCGCATCGGCGAGGCCGGTGACCGCGTTGGTGGCGCCGGGCCCCGAGGTCACCAGAACGACGCCGGGCTTGCCGGTGGAGCGGGCGTAGCCTTCGGCCGCATGCACCGCCCCCTGCTCATGCCGGACGAGAATGTGGCGGATCTTATCGCGCTTGAACAGCGCATCGTAGATCGGCAGGACAGCGCCGCCGGGATAGCCGAAGATCACCTCGACCCCCTGATCCTCCAGGGCTTGAAGGACCACGTCGGCGCCCGACATCATCGCCGCATCGCACGCCTCGCCCGTCTTCTCAATCGTCTTTCCCGCGCCTGCATCCGCCATCAGATCTCTCCATGCTTCCCCTCTTCACAACGAGGGTGGCGTTTCCCGTCAAAGCCAGATGACCGACGGCCACATGACAAAAAGAAAGGGGCCTCGTTTGAGACCCCTTGTCGCGCGCCGGCATTCGGAATGCTGTTACAGCATTCCGCCGGCGCGCCGAATAAGTACTACGATAAATCGCATGTAAAGTTTCCTAAAATCTTCTAAAACTGCTAATTCAAGCGCGCCTGAAAGTCAACTATTGCGTGCGCGGCGACAAAGAATCGAGCGCGCCTCCCCGCCCAAACGCCGGAGCCAATCAAAATGCAGGACGCCGCGCCCCGCCCCCAGGACAATACCACGCCGCCCGGGCCGGAAGCGGAAGGTTCCGGCTTTGAAGAATTGATCGCCGCCGAAGAGTTGCGCGGGCGGGCCGAACAGACCGTCGCCTGGATTCGCGACGCCGTGCTGACCCCTGACGCGGCGATACAATTCGCCATCCTCATTCTTTGCCTCGCCGCCGGCGCGATCGCGGCGAGGCCGTTAAAAAAACTGATCGATAAGGCCATCGCGCCCCGGGCCGAAGCGGGTGCGGCGCGGCGGTTCGTACGCGCCCTGTCGATCATGACAGGTCCGATTGCGATTTACCTGTTCCTGCAAGCCGGCGTTATCGCCATGGCCGCAGCGGAGCGGCCCCGGGCCTGGCTTGAAGCGTTCGTCAGCCTGATCACGGCATGGATCGTCATACGTCTCGTCACCCTGGTGATCAGATCGCCCCTGTGGTCCCGGGCGGCCTTTGTCATCGCCTGGCCCATCGCCGCGCTCGATATTCTCGGATTCCTAAAACCGCTGATCGACCAACTGGAGGCGGCGGCGATTTCCTTCGGCCCTGACGGTCCGTCCCTGTCGGCGCTGGACGCCGTGCGCGGCTTTATCGCCTTCGGCATTTTGATGTGGCTGGCGGCCGCGACGGGACAATTCCTGGAGCGGCGCATCTACAAGATCGAAGAGCTGACGCCGTCCCTACAAACGTTGATCGTGCAAATCCTCAAGATTTTTCTGCCCATCCTGGCGTTTCTGATAGCGCTGAACCTGATCGGCGTGAACCTTGCGGCCCTGGCGGTGTTCGGCGGCGCCCTCGGTCTCGGCGTCGGGCTGGGACTGCAGCGCACCGTGTCGAACCTCACCTCCGGCTTTACCATGATTATGGATAAGTCGATCAAACCGGGCGACGTCATATCGGTGGAGGACACGTTCGGCTGGGTGACGTCCCTCGGCGCGCGGTACGTATCGATCCGAACCCGCGACGGCACCGAGCACCTGGTCCCGAACGACATGTTCGTGGAGAACGGGGTCGTCAACTGGTCCCATAACGACAAAACCGTGCGCCTGAAAGTTCAGATTGGCGTCGCCTACGACGCGGACGTCCATAGGGCGATCGCGCTGTGCGAAGAAGCGGCCCGGGAGACCGAGCGCATCCTCGATGCGCCGAAGCCCCAGTGCCATCTTATCGGGTTCGGCGACAGCGCCATCGATCTTGAGCTGCGGTTCTGGATTCGCGACCCGGAAAACGGCGTGACAAACGTCAAAAGCGGCGTTTTTTTGAAAATCTGGGACAAATTCAAGGCCGAAGGGGTGGAAATTCCCTTCCCGCAGCGGGATTTGCATATAAAATCAATGGCGCGGGACGGCGATGTCGATGCATCCATCATCCCTTTGGAAAGATGACATTACCAAGAATTAAGCGCGAAACCGCCTCTTGACCCTAGACCCTTACGCACGTCCGCGTATCTTTATGTCTGTACGTATTGGGGATGCAGACGCGCCAAAGTCAAAGGAGAGACGACTATGAAAATTATGACAGGCGTCAAACTCACGACCGCCTCTATCGTTCTTGCGGGGCTTTCGGCCTGTGCGACACAAACGCCCTACGGACCTGCGGCGGGGTCGGGCTACGGCTACACGGAGCAGCGCATTGAAAACAACCGCTACCGCATAACGTTCCGCGGAAACTCCCTCACCGACCAGGCCGAGGTGGAGAACAGCCTGTTGTTCAGGGCCGCCGAGCTGACGGTGCAACGCGGTTTCGATTATTTCATCGTCACCGAACAATCGACAGATTCCAGAAGCACGTTCACATCGAGCGGCGTTGGCTCCCCGTTCTACGCTGGCTACGGATATTACCGTTATCCCTATTACGCCTACGGTTGGCCCTGGGGCTTCCGGGACGACGTGACAACCCGAGAGCGCAAGCGATATGAAGCCATCGCATATATTATTATGGCGAAAGGCGACAAACCGGAAGATAATCCCAATGCATTCGACGCACGGGATGTGATGAACAATCTGCGCCCCCTCGTTCAACGCGCCGGATAAAGATACGAAAACCAACAAGGAGCGGCTATGGCGCCGTCCATACGGCCTTGGGCCCTCGTCACCGGCGCCTCCGGCGGCCTTGGCGAGGCGCTGGCCCATGAAGCGGCGAAGGATGGCAACAATGTCGTCCTTGTCGCCCGCAATGGCGACAAGCTGGAAGAGATCGGCTGCAACATTCGGGCGGCCCATCTGGTCGAGGTGAAACCGCTGATCGGCGACCTTGTCGAACCTGCGGATATTGACGCTTTACAAAACACTCTGTCT
>JBCDBL010000067.1:0-24040 GCA_039183635.1 Pseudomonadota bacterium | reverse complement strand
CGTCGTCCAATCTTCCTCGGCCGCGGGCGTGATGCGGTCGTCCGCGCCGCGGGCCTCCGCATCGCCGCGTAGGGCGCAGCCGGCGTCGATCAGGGCGTCGGCGAGGACGGGCAGGTGGCTCGTCAGAGCCTTGCGGTCGATCAGCAGCGTCTCCGCCGCCCCGCAAATTCCCGTACGGCGCATTTTAGCGTTGACGGCGATTTCTTTCGCCATGTCAATGTCCGCCGCGCCGTCCACATAGACGTGACAGAGCCCTTCCAGATGACCGAGGACGGGAATGCGCGCCTCCTCCTGGACCCGCGCCACGAGGCTTTTGCCGCCCCGGGGCACGATGACGTCCACAGCGCCGTCAAGGCCGCGCAGCATCTCGCCGACGGCGGCGCGGTCCGTCGTCGGAACAAGCTGGACGCCGTCTTCGGGCAGGCCGGCGGCGCGAAGCCCGTCCAGCATGGCGGCGTGAATGGCGCGGGACGAGTGGTGGCTTTCAGAGCCGCCGCGCAGGATGACGGCGTTGCCGGATTTCAGGCACAAGGCCCCGGCGTCGGCGGTGACGTTCGGCCGGCTTTCGTAAATGATGCCGATGACGCCGAGGGGAACGCGCACCCTGGAGATTTGCAACCCGTTCGGCCGGTCCCAGGCGTCGACGACGGCGCCGACCGGGTCGGGCAGGGCGGCGATGTCCTCAAGGCTCTTGGCGACGCCCTCGATGCGGCCCTCATCAAGTTTCAGCCGGTCCATCATAGCGGCTGTGAGGCCCTTGGCTTCGCCGGCGGCCATGTCCTTGGCGTTCGCCGCCAAAATCTCGGCCGTTTGCGCCCTGAGCGCCGCCGCGGCGCCGTGGAGGGCCTTGTTTTTCTGCTCCGGCGAAGCCTTGCCAAGGGCGCGCACGGCGCCTTTCGCCCGGACGCCCATATCGGCCATGAGGGCGCCGATATCCTGTTGCGTATGTGCGGTTTCGCTCATCGTTTCATCTTTCCTTATCCGTGCGGCGGGCTTTGGCTAAGCGCTCGGCCGGGTCGCCGCCATGAACGGGCGCGCGCCGAAAACCTCCAGCCATCCGCCGAGCGCGGGCCGGCCCGCGCGCCAGTCGAAATCCTCGTGTCTGAAATCAATATATTCAAGCAGGCTCGCAATTGTAAGCCAGCCCAGATCGACTTCGTCGGCGGGCGGCGCCATGGTTTCGCAGACGTCAAGCGTGCGGTTGAGGGCCGATGTCCAGCGGTCCTTCCAGTAGTCCGACCGGGTCTCGGCGGGGCGCCGGTTTTCCTGGGTCAAACGGACGGCGGCGTCGAGGGCGGCGTCGCCCAGGGACTGGCGGCCGAGGGCCGCAAAGCGCGCGTCGCTGTCTTGGGGGATCATGGGCGGCCCGTCGAGGCGTTCGTCGAGATAGGCGCAAATCAGGGCGCTGCCGACGAGGGTCGGTCCCTCGGCCGGGATGAGGGCCGGCACCTGGCCGGCGGGGTTCGCTTTTAAAAGATCCGTACCGTTCTCAAAAGGGTTCGCTGCGATTTCTTCAACGCCGGCGGCGCCTTTTTCTCTTATGACAAGGCGGCACTTTCTGGCGAACGGCGAGGCGTCGGTGTAGAAAAGTTTCATGGCGGCGTCCTATTTTTCACTTACGTCGTTCAGGGCCATATTGTCCCGGTGGATGAGGGCGCTGCGGCCGTCATATCCGAGGACGGATTTTATCTCTCCGCTGCGCTTGCCGGCAAGGGCCGTCGCGTCGGCCGCATCGTAGGCGATAAGGCCGCGGCCGAGACGCACCCGTTCCGCGGTGAGAATTTCAACAGCGTCGCCCTTGGAAAAGGCGCCCTCCACGGCGATGACCCCGGCGGGCAAAAGGCTTTTGCCCCTGGCGAGGGCGCCGGCGGCGCCGGCGTCGATAACAACGGCGCCTGCGGGTTTCAAGCGTCCGGCGATCCAGCGTTTTTTCGCCGCCGCCGGCGTGCCCGAAGGGGCGAAAACGGTGCATCGGGCGCCCTCTTCAAGGGCCGCGAGGGGGCTTGTCGTCCCGTCGCCGGGAAGCCCTTTGGCGATGATCACCGCCGCCCCGGCCGCGACGGCGATTTCCGCTGCGATGAGTTTCGTCTCCATGCCGCCGGAGCCGATCGCCGTTTTGGAATTGGCGCCGCCGGCCATGGCGGCGATCTCGGGCGTAATCGTCGCCACATGGGGGATGAACGTCGCCGCGGCGTCCTTGCGGGGGTCCGCGGTATAAAGACCGTCGATGTCTGAGAGCAGCACCAGGCAATCGGCCCCGGCCATTTGCGCGGCGTGGGCGGCGAGGCGGTCATTGTCGCCATAGCGAATTTCAGCCGTGGCCACAGTGTCGTTCTCATTGACCAGGGGAACAACGCCTAAGGATAAAAGCGTTTCCAGCGTCGCTCTGGCGTTCAAGTAACGGCGTCGGTTTTCGGTATCGTCGAGGGTGAGAAGAAGCTGAGCGAGTTTGAGGTTTTTTGCGTCCAGCGCCGTTTCCCAGGCCTTGGTGAGGGCGAGCTGGCCGACGGCGGCGGCGGCCTGCTTTTCCTCCAGCTTCAAGGGCGGCGCGAGGTTCAGGGCCCTGCGCCCCAGCGCCACGGCGCCGGAAGAGACCAGGATCACATCCTGGCCCCGCCTGCGCAGGCGCGCAGCGTCGGCGGCGAGGGCGGACATCCACGCGGCGGCCGGCGCGCCGTCGTCGCCGGCGACAAGGGCCGAGCCCACCTTCACGACAATGCGGCGGGCGTTCTTAAGATGCGTTACGGCGTCCATGCCGCCGTCCCTTCGGTTTCATCGCCCATGTCCTCGTCTTCTTTGGTCGCAAGGCCCGCAGCCTCGGCGTAGAGCGCCTCCAGCATCTGGGCGACGCCTTCCTGGCTCGCCCCGGACAACAGCGCCACGGGCGCGCCGGCGGCCGCTTTTAGCGCGGCCTGCTTCACGGTGCGGTCATGGGCGGGGAGGGAATCGATTTTGTTCAGGGCCACAAACTCCCGCTTTTCGACAAGGCCGTGTCCGTAGGCCTCCAATTCTCCGCGTACGGTGCGGTAGGCGGCAGCGACATCGTCTTCGGTTCCGTCCACAAGGTGAAGCAGGGCGGCGCACCGCTCCACATGGCCGAGGAACCGGTCGCCGATGCCCGCGCCCTCATGGGCGCCTTCGATGAGGCCGGGAATGTCCGCCATCACGAAGCTGCGTTCCGGGCCGAGACGCACGACGCCGAGATTGGGGTGTAACGTCGTAAACGGATAATCTGCGATTTTCGGCTTCGCCGCGCTTGTCGCCGCCAGCATGGTCGATTTGCCGGCGTTCGGCAGGCCCACAAGGCCGATGTCGGCGATAAGCTTCAGGCGCAGCCATACGGTGCGCTCCTCCGCATCCTCGCCGGGGTTTGCGCGGCGGGGCGCCTGGTTGACGGAGGATTTGAACCGCGCGTTGCCCCAGCCGCCATTGCCGCCCCGGGCGAGGAGCACGCGCTCCCCGATCTGGTCGAGGTCGGCGATGAGGGTGTCGTTGTCCTCCTCGAAGATTTGCGTGCCCACGGGCACTTTCACCACGACATCCTCCGCCCCCGCGCCGGTGCGGTTGCGGCCCATGCCGTGTTCGCCCTTTTTCGCTTTGAAATGCTGCTGGTAGCGGTAATCGATGAGGGTGTTGAGGCCGTCCACCGCCTCGGCGAAGACATGCCCGCCGCTGCCGCCGTCGCCGCCGTCAGGGCCGCCGAACTCCACGAATTTCTCTCGCCGGAACGACACGCAGCCGGGACCGCCCGCGCCGCTTTTAATGTAGATTTTCGCCTGGTCGAGAAATTTCATGGTCCTTGCCTCACGCGGCCTCACAAAAAAGCAAGCGCAGGCTCGCGTCAACGTTCATTGCATGTGAGCCGCCGCCCAAAGAATGTGAAGCCATCAGATAACACGCATCGCTTTTTAAGGATGCGTCACAGTGAAAAGAGACGCCCATGCCGTTTTCCGCCAAATCCGCCTTAACCGCTTTCATTTTCATCGCCCTTGCGCCAGGCGCCGCCCTTGCTGAAACCAGCAAGGAGGCTGTCGATGCGCGCCTGTTCGCCGGGTTCATGGAGACCGACTATACGCTGCGCCAATCCTTCATGACCGATGCGTTTTTGCCGGTGAACGCCACGTTCACACTCACCGGCGCTCTTGATCGGGAGGCAGGTCCGGCCGACCTCGCCGAGGCCCGTCTCGGCCGCCGCGGCGCAGACGCCGCGCGCATCGATTTCGGGCCGAACCGTCCCACGTTCGGGGTGTCCTACGCTTTTTAAGACACGCGCCATAGGGCCATCCTGTTGCACAACACATGGCCTTTCCGCCCTTCGGACCATTGCCGCACGATTTCGCCTGTGGGCCGGAAGCCTGTTTTCCACAACACGCGGCCGGACGCCGGATTGTCCACATAATGGCCGGACGTAACGCGCCTGGCCCCGAACGCGTCGAGGGCGTAAAGCGCCAGCGCCCGCGCCGCCTCTGAGGCGACGCCGCAGCCCCGCCTGTCCGACGCCACAAGGTAGCCGAGTTCATAGGTTTTCAGGCCGGTGCGCGTCAGCCCCGCATTGCCGATCAATTCCCCGTTCGGGGCGGTGATTGCGAAAACATTCTCGTCGTCCGCCGTCTCGAGATACTCCAGGAACGCTTCGGCGCTGTCGCGGTCATAGGGGTGCGGGACCCGCGACGTCATGCGGGCCAATTCGTAATCAGAGCATATCTCCGCCAGCCGCGTAGCGTCGGCGCGCGCCAGTGGGCGCAGGGTGAGGCGCGGGGTTCGGATGCGTTCTGTGGGTCTTAACTGTGTCATGGCGGCGTCTCCCAAGATCCGCGAAAACAAAAAAAGAGAGCCGGCGGGCTCTCCTCGTTTACGCTTTTGCGTTGAGAGGGGACCGCCAGCGACGGTCCCTATGTTCGGACCGCCTATTCGGCTGCAAGCACCACCGGGGCTACGGATACGACGTTCTTGTCGCCGGCTTTCTTGACGAACTGAACGTGGCCCTCGGTCAGGGCGAAGAGCGTGTGGTCTTTGCCCATGCCGACATTGTCGCCTGGATAATATTTGGTGCCGCGCTGGCGCACGATGATGTTGCCGGGGATTACGCTTTCACCGCCGAATTTCTTGACGCCAAGGCGCCGTCCGGCCGAGTCGCGTCCGTTGCGGGAGCTGCCGCCTGCTTTCTTATGGGCCATAGGTCTGTTCTCCTAAGCTCTAAGCGTCTTTTTCTGCGGCCAATTCTTTGGCCTTGCCAATCCAGTCGTCCCGCTCGATGCGGCCTTTGAACTTCAGGCGCGCGTCGACAAACGCCACATTTTCCGGCGTCCAGGCCGCAACCTGTTCAAAGGTGTAAATGCCAAGCTCGTTCAACGTCTCGGCGAGTTTCGGGCCAACCCCTGAAATCTTCGTCAAATCGTCAGCGTTCTCCGGCGCGGCGTCAAATTGCTGGGGCGCGGCCTCGGCGACGTCGGCGGCCGGCGCGGCTTGTTCAGCTTTTGGCGCAGCTTTTTTCTTCGGGGTCGCCTTCGGCTTGGCGCCGCCGGTCAGAATATCGGTGACTTTCAGCGTCGTGATGTGCTGTCTGTGCCCGTTTTTGCGACGATAATTCTGACGCCGTTTTTTCTTAAATATAATGATCTTGCGGCCGCGGCCTTGCTCGACGATTTCGGCTGCGACGGAGGCGCCGTCCACCAAAGGCGCGCCGACCGTCACGTCTTCGCCTTCGCCAACCAAAAGAACGTCGTCGATTGTTATCATCTCGCCGGCGTCGCCATCGAGGCGCTCTACCTTAATGACGTCGTCTTTGGCGACTTTATATTGCTTTCCGCCTGTCTTTATGACCGCGTACATGGGCCTTGTCCTTAAAACCAGCTGTGCTGCAACGGCTCTTGGGGCTTATCGCCCGTGATTGATATGGCTGCAGCATGAATTAAGACGCCGGGCGAGCCCGGCGCGAGTGCGGTTTGGTATCGGTGCGAGGCTATGAAGTCAAGGGAAGACTCGTCTCCGAGGGGCTGAAAAATCTGTTTACCAGACGGGAAAGAATATCCAGCCCCCGGGAGATGTTTGAGTGACGGGCGCGGCCCTCATGCGCGCCGAGCCCGCCCTCTCATCTCGCGGCCTTCAACGGCCCAGGCCGCGGCTTCATAGGCCCTCAAGACGCATTTTATTCTGAAACGCCCTTGCAAACCATTGCGTCGATATATTATCGAGCAGCTCTTCAAAGCGGTTCACCCGCAAAGAAGGCCCGTAAGGAGAGGTGCCGGAGTGGTCGAACGGGGCGGTCTCGAAAACCGTTGTGCTGGCGACAGCACCGAGGGTTCGAATCCCTCTCTCTCCGCCATCGCTGTTTTCGGCATACAAAACTCCTCTAATACTTTGAATGGTAATGACTTTTCCGGGTTGGAAAACCCGTTTTCACGGCAGTAGCGCGGGGGCTCTGAAAACGCCAGTTTGAGTACCAGATGGCGATGTTCCAGCCGCCCTGTTTCCCAGAGTTTCTGCGGGTTTGACAGGAATTCCATAGAGAGTTGGAAAACCTCCTCGAAGGTGTGTCTGTTTGCGCCCGTATTTTGAAGCTTCTCAACAAGGACAAGCTTGTCCGTTTCGAGTTTGGTGAGGCGCTTCTCATACGCACCGACCACGGAGGGATTGTCGGATTCAACGATACGATCCAGCAACTGGCCGATCTTCTTTTCAAGAGCACGAACATCGTTGCGAAGGGTGTGTTTGTGCAGGTCTTCCTGTCCGTTGAGTTGGTCCCAGATATCGCGGAACATGCCTTTGGCGAAAGTGACGAGTTCGCGTCCGGGACTTAAACGCGCGAGCAGCGCGCCGAAATCGCTTTCAAGCTTGTCGCGGCGGATGGATTTACGCGCACTCGGACAGCCCTTTTTGAAGCAGGAATAATAGGGATATTTTTTGCCCGTATGGGATTGCGACCAGTTCGCCGTGAGCGGGTGGCCGCATGAGCCACAAGCAACAGCGCCGCGGAGGATAAAGTCATTGCTGATGTCAGCCCGCGCGGGCGCGTATGAGCCTTCATTGAGGTGTTTTTGCACCTTCTGAAAGGTTTCCAGACTGACCAGCCCTTCATGCTGGCCGGGCCGCAGCGAGACATTCCAGTCCGGCGCTTCGACCATGCCCGCGTATAAAAGACGTGTCAGAATGCGGTTCGTCGCTTCATCGGTCACAAGCCCGAAACGGTTTTTGGGGAAAGCGGGCTGGTTTTGTAAAAACCGCTTCACTTCAGCTTGCGAGCCAAAGCGCCTCGAAGCCATACCCTCCAGCGCTTGCTGTATGATGCTGGCAAGCGGTTCGTCGCGGATAAGCACCTTGCCGCGTCCTTTAACATGCTGAAACTTGTACCCAATTACGGCTTTGAAAGGCCAATAGCCGTTCATGATCCGGGCGCGCATCCGGTTTTTGGTCTGCTCGGCGTTTTTCTGGCGCTGATGCTGTGAAACCGAAGCCAGCAAGTTTTCCACAAGAATGGAATCGGAATCCTCGCCGAACTCAATAGACGGGCTTTCCAGCTTGCCGCCCGCCTCGGAAATCGCGGCGCGCAAGTCCAGATGAGTTTTGATGTCGCGGGCAATACGCGAAATGTCG
This sequence comes from Pseudomonadota bacterium, assembly GCA_039183635.1. Taxonomy (GTDB): domain Bacteria; phylum Pseudomonadota; class Alphaproteobacteria; order Caulobacterales; family Parvularculaceae; genus JBCDBL01. The sequence continues at coordinate 16,447 of JBCDBL010000067.1, read as the reverse complement.
TCGATGAGAACAATGATTGTCTCGCCCTTTTTGGTACGGCGCTTGAGATAGGCGAGCATTTCCTCAATACCGGGACGATCGAAAACACCGCCGGAAACGGCCTCATCGGAAAACACTTCCAGAACATTATAGTTTTTAAGGCGTGCAAATTCCCGGCAGCGTGTCTCTTGGCTGGCAAGCCCGTGCCCTTTCTGGAGCTGGGCGACTGAAGAAATGCGCACGTAAATAACGGCCTGTATTGAAGACGCGTTCATACGCACACGGCTATCCAGTAATATATCGCTCATGATAGAATCTCCTCCTTTTCCGATAAGCCAAGCTCATCGACTTTAGAATTATTTTCGGTGTGCAGATTATGAGAGGAGTATAGCACATTAGCCGACGAAACGTCTGACTTTTCGTGCGATTTATCCCCGGTTTCCGGGGGTTTTTGCGCAGATTTCAGCGCCTGCTGGGCGGGATGAATCTCAAAGCCAATTTCTGCGAAGCCCACCAGAAGCGTCCAGAGCGCGGATATGAATTCCGCTTTTTGCTCATCGGGGTAATCCCAGTGTTCAAGCTGGCCGAGATATTTATCAAGATCGAGGGTGAGCGCCATAGAGTGCGCTTTCCCTCCTGTGTTTATGGTTTCAATTGTTCCTTCGTGTTGCTTATCCGTCTTGTCCTTCACCCGTTTTGGTTCCTTACGCTTTAAACTGTTTGCATCTCACTCCTTTGAACGCAGCAAAGCAAAAGAGCATAACGCGAACTTTTGCTTTGTGCAAGGAATATATTCCTAATTCGGAATATTTACCGACTTCGCGAGACGCCACGGCTGCGCTGGGGGGTACGGGATGGCCCTTCACGCTCTTGCTCGCGGTTCATCTGCGTCATGTGGTCAATACGTTCGAGCGCCCGCGCAGCGACTTTTTCCACTTGTGGTAACTCACGGCGGCTAAAGACGTTCGTTGTGTGATAATTGCCTTGATCGTCCTTATAGACGCTCTCAATCTCCGTCTTGTAGTGCAGCCCGTATTGGGATTCATTCTCCCAGATAGAGCCGCGCACATTGCCTTCGGACACGCGGTCGACGGGGCCGTTCTTCTTTTGGCCCGGGGTGTTGTCATTCATGGTGGTCATGTCTTTCTTTCCTTTCCGGTTTAATAGTGACGCTGACAGGTGCGTTTGGGGGCGGTCGTATAAACAAGGGTCACGCCATCGCGATTTGTGGGAACGGGCGTGTGCGCCAGCGCCCAGTTGCGGCGGTCATCCTCGTTCGGCTTGGGCGGCGGCGGTTTGGAAGGGCGGGTCATTTCATATCCTCCTTTTGCTGAAACATTTCAAAAATGCAGGGTGATTAATCGCCTGCAAACGTGCGCCTGCGCTCAATCTCTTTGTTGTGCATGCTTGCCCATGAGTCGCAGGCCGGGCTTGGCGTATCCAATACGGCCATTTGCGCCAGCCCTGCCGAAGCAAAGTAATCTTGCAGTAAACCGACGGGATGATCGGATATGTTGTCCTGCCCCACGTAAACGGTCTTGAAACAAGGGTTTATGCTAATAAAACTTATCAGTTGTTCCTGATTATAGTCGTGACACAAATCGACTTCATAAATTGACCGTAAAAGAAAGAAATCTTCGTCACCGAACGCCGACGACGGCTTGTCCACCAGCATTCTGTTAAACTGATGGGCCATATCCGTCACGCGCACGGCATGAAGCGGATGGTTTTCCGCGTAATACCCTTCAATGTCGTTCCCAATTGTAACAGGCACATGGCGAGGGTTATACGTATACTTCATGGGAATACGCGGTCGACAATCTTCAATGGAATATGTGCCCGGCCCATAGTCCGTCCGAACAAAATCTTGAGGCGTATCCTCCGCCCGTGGCTGGTCAGCCAGAAACAGGTTCGAAGCCAGAAACGGTGTAGAAGCCAGCGCAAGCCCGGCCACAGCCAAACTACCAACAGTTTTCATGGTCCACTTTCCTTTCGATTGAGCGTTTCGTTTGGTCAATTTTTTGCGCATCCATCCGCGAAGCTTGGCATCGCCAAACTCCGGATGCGGTGCGTAATGCGTGACGGGCAGGGTTTCGTAATAGGGCGCAAGCCGGGTCCGCAGCGGACGCTTCCCGTAGCGCTGCACAATCATGTTCCCGCGGCCGTTTTTCGGACTTAGCCAGCGCTTCAGTTGATCGGGCGTGAGAACCTGTTGTTCTTCCCGGCGGACGCGTCCGTTTTCCTTGAACTTGCGAATTCTCGTCCCCAGCACCCGGTGGGACAGATATTCAAAGGTTTCCGGGTGGTTACCCGACATCCAGAATACGCACTCTGCATTTCCAATTAATCCGCCCCAAGATGACTGATAAACCGCACGTAATTTTTCCAGATCCTGCGCGCACATCAAAAGCCGCACGCCACGCTCTCTCATGAGCGGTGCAGCCACTGCAATGTCTTCGACATACCCCAGCGAAGGCGCTTCATCGATGGCGAACAGCGTCGGGTGTTTCAGATTGCCTTCGATTTTCTCGAAGCCGTAAAGACTCATCATGCATACAGCGCGGAAGAAACCGGACAGTGAGCCGCGGATTTCCGTTGGCTCCGCCGCCACGAACACCATGGCGTTTGAACCCTTCAGATCGCACAGATTGAAGTCCGATTGCGTCAGGACATCGGCAAGGGTCGGATGCGTAACCCATTTCAGCGCGGTTTTAAGGGTCGAGAGAACGCTGTTAAGCCCATCCCCCGCATCCAGCATCGCCGTACCGCCCGTCGGGATGAAGTCGCCCATCGCCGGGTTGTTCAGTAACGCTTCAGCCAGACGGTGCATCGCATGGTTATGATCTGTGTGCATGATCTTCATCCACAATGTTGCCGGGGACATAGCCACGCGAGATGAGTTCGTAGACCCGCAGAAGGTTGCGTCGCTCAGGCGGCTCGGTTGTGAGAACATGAGCGATAACGGCAGACAGAATGACGCGGGCCGTATCGGGGAAGTAAGGCTGGTTCTCGTTTTCGCTTTTCTCAACGATTGCGTAGGCGAGTTTGTCGCAAAGGAATGTCGCGACATGCGGCCCAACCCGTTCCATCAGCGCCGAAATCTCAAAAAGCGGATTCCAGCGATGCGAGGTCAGGTCATCCGTGCCTGCGGGCAGAAGCAGGAAAACAGGCCGCCCTTGTTTACGCAGCGCCTCCGCCAACGCGCGGTACATGGTGATTTTGGGATCAACAATGATAGCCGATGCATCCGGGTGGTGCGTCCCGATAAGCGATTTCAGGAATACGGTCTTGCCGCTGCCTGATCCCGCAATCATTAGCAAATGCCGCTCGGCCTTTGCGCCCAACGGTTGCACCCATCCGCCGCCCCATGGTGCGCGGGCGCTCCCCAGCAGGACATCGCCGCGTTTATAGACGTTGCAAAGCGAGGAGAGGAACGGCGCAAAGCCGCCATTTGCACCACGGTTGAAGCGGAAGAGTTCTTCAAACCAGTCCGTCACGGGCTCGATGACCCATCTGTACACATACCGCCACGACCATGTGGGGATGCGGCTATAATGTTCGGGGTGAAACACGCCCAGCATCTTCGCGATTCCTGTATACGCCAACTGGATCGCAGGCGGCGCTACAATAGCGATGACCGCAATCGTTTCCGGGTCGTCCCAACCAGTGAAATAAGCCATGATATTTCTCCAATGAGATAAAGGCACTAAACTCTGAAAGTCCAACATATGTTGGCGTCGAGAGAAAATGCTGTAACAAGGAGTAAACATCGCGGTTGCATGTTGAGTTTGTGTGTCGCTCTATAGCGAAATTGGCTTTGCAACAGATTCCAAACATCATCGCCTAAACAGGGTCATCTCTCATTGACAAAACAGAGCGTATGCGCCTCAATGTTCATCCTTGGGGTGTAAAGCGGGGAGATTGTTGGTGGCACCTGAAACGCAGAAAACTTCACCGATTTTTTCCCAAGTCGAGCGGCGCCTTATCGCCAATTGCTTTCTGGACTTCATGACGCGTCATGGTGATGGCGATGGGAAGATGATGTCCAAAGAGAAGGCTGTGAGCCGCATCCTTTTATCAGAAGCTGCACTCAAGGAGTTTAAGTCTGACCCCAGACAAAACTATCAGCCATTTTCTGTGCGGCAGGTAGAAGCCATTCGATCAGGCGAATGCATCAAGTGCGATTACAAGAATGCCGGGGTTAAAGCGTTTCTTCTCGAAAACAATTACGCCCCTGAAGAATTGGAAGAATGCCGCTTTGACGCGCGTATGTTATCTGCACTACATGCCGCGCGAGCTCTCCCCAGACCGAATATTTTATATGTCGAAGGACTGTACCGTATTGCGGGACCAGACGTTGAGTATCTTCTCAATGTTACAGCCGACAATGAGAACCCTTATGTTTTCGGTTATGATGTACAGGGCGTAAGATCCATACTAACAAATACGGATAATGCAACTACTTTGTTTGGACGTGCAAATATCGAGTGCAATTCATTTCTTGTTTTCTACGTTGCGTCAAAAATAGATGAAAATGAAACGCAAATATATACACCCAACCTGCCGGAGGCTCCAAACTATGGAGTTGCAACTGGGGAAGGGAATCAAGCGGTAGGAGCCGGCTATCTATTTATACCCGGTTATGAAAGCCAAATACATCGCAAGTCGATTGTAGATATCGAAAAAATTGGCGACCCTAACGCGGAGCCTAACTATAGACCTGAATTTTTTAGCAATGAATGTAAGCAAGAGATGATTTGAGATGGCTTTTGGAAAGAGGAGAGAAGGTTTTATCAAACTTTATGGGTCTGTCCCTTTAGAAGACAGCCGCCCACAAAAGCGATCCGATTATTTTGCTGAAAAAGATAAAACTTTAACGTATACTGATATATATGGAAGAATGCAGGAGTGTCTGCCTATATCAAATGGCTTGAATATACATAGACGTTGTTTTGTAAATGCTGCTATGCAACTCGATAGAGATACAATCCTTGCTTTATTAAAAAGCAAAGAAGCTCTTCGTCATATTAATTATCAAGCCCATAAAGGAGTTACTGGACTGCATATTTTAGCTGCGATGGGGGTTTGGGATTTGTCTATAGCATATGCAAAGTCACCAGGTTGTAATCTTCTTATTAGAAGTGATGTGGGCTTTCGTGCTTCTGATTTTGCTCGAGATAGTTTCCATGAGAAATTAGCAAAGCGGCTTCTGGAAATGGAGAAAAGACAGGAACAAGAAGTGCTATTTGAAAAAAGAGGCTTAAAGTTGTTGCAAGGAGGATTGGGACAGAATTTCGAGCCGGAATAGCTTCTTAATTTGAATCAATCTGCGCCCTTAATTTCACATATAAAAATAGAAACCCGTGGGCGACGCTTATCGCTCACGGGTTTTTCTTTTAAGTGCGTCGCCGCATCCCAACTAGCCCGATCAGGCCGAGGCCGAACATGGCGAGGACACCGGGCTCTGAAACAGTGGTCGGTGGATTACCGCCCCCATCGTTTCCACCGCCGTTATTGCCCCCTCCATTATCGTCGCCTCCACCGGAACCGTTGCCGAGTAGGTTAATGGAGAACAGATCCCCCGTACCAAAGCCAACAGAGGCTTCCCTGCCATTTGAATAACCGATATCGAGACGGCCCAAATAGTCGATGGGTGAGAAGCTTTCCGCATCTGATAACAGCGAACTGATATCGTTAAAGAGGCTCGGGATTGGACTACGTCCGTCAATTTGCAGCCTGATAAGCGCCGGAGAAAAACCATCAAGGGCGCCTGTGAAGCCATCCGGCTGGAATGTAAAATCACCTGCGATGATTTGAACAACCTGTGCCGTAGGCGGGTGCGTTTGCAGGATTGATGTTTCAAAATTTGGCCCTGCGGTTGGCAATGAAAGCGAGAATGCACCGCGTGTCGCGGTAAACTTAAAATCGACCAGCCCTGCATTCGACGCATATATTGTCGCCGCTGTCGTGACGCTGTTTTGATCGGCAATGGCTGTATCAAGCACCATACGCCCGGTGAAGGTATCACCGTCGACAAAACCCGGATCGGACGATCCGGCAAATGTTCCACCGAAATTGATCTCAATGAGATCGGCCTGCGCGGCAGCAGGCATGATGAAAGCGGCGGACAGCATCGCCGCCGCTGTAAAATGTCGTAAAGTCATGAGAACCGTATCCCTCTGATAAACGCGAACAAAAGCGCAGCCCGGTAGCACCATTCCCGGCGAAACAATCCACAATCTATCGATGTGGTTTGTCTCTTAAACGTTCCGTATAGAGAATCCTTAGTGTAAGGTCGTGATGTGGCCCGAAAGCGCCGGAATCCGTGGTGTTTGGTGGAAAGGCAGATGGCAAAAAGCGCTGTCCTGAAAACCAACCCTAAAAAGACGTCAAACTCCGCTTTCAGAGCCGATTACAACCAATCCAAGAAAGGGGAATCGCCAATGCGCCTGATAGGCTATGCACGGGTCTCAACAGGGGACCAAAATCTTGATTTACAACGTGATGCGCTGGAGCGCGCCGGGTGTTTGGCCGTCTATGAAGACCATGGGATTAGCGGCACGGTGCAAAACCGTGAAGGACTGACCGAAGCCATGGCAGCGTTAAAAGACGGCGATACCTTTGTCGTCTGGCGGCTGGACCGTCTGGCCCGTTCCATGCGCGACCTCACCGACACCATTCAATCGCTGCACAATCGCGGCATCGCATTTAAGTCCTTGTGTGAGCATATCGATGTTAGTTCCGCTTTTGGCGAGTTTGTGCTGCATGTGCTGAGCGCTGTGGCGCATTTTGAACGGGCGTTGATTGTCGAGCGGACCAAGGCAGGCATGGAAGCCGCCAAAGAGCGCGGCGCGAAATTCGGGCGCACACCCGCGCTGGACGGTGAAGCCTTTATGGAGGCGCTGTTTTTGATCAAGAGCGGCATGAGCGTTGAATCAACCGCATTGCAAATTGGTGTGGGGCGCTCAACCCTGTATCGTTACTTGGCCGAGCATAAGGTCATGCAGGAGCGTCTTGTTGCTTGAATGTCGATAATTGGCCCTAATGCGACATACGAAGGCCATCGCAGAACGGCAGAAAAATTCCATATTGCAGACATTCATGCCGTAATTTACTGACAATTTGCGCATGGATTTTGACATTACCAATTTTCAGGTAAAGAAGAGGTCGTTTAATTGGTAAAATGGACTATGCGGTGAAAACTAAAGTATTACGCTATATTAGGGCTGTAAAGGACTACCTTTTCTTCTATGAATGGAAGCTTCAGAACCGGCCCGGTTTGCGAGCTACTCTTTTAACGACAGCGATTTTACTGCCTAATCTGCTAAACTGGATGGCCCCTCGAGACTGGGGAAATTTTTCTTATCTGTCGCCAATATTTGCTGTCGGAATTTTCGTTACAGGTTTGGCAGCGCGTTCATTAAACGCGTACGGTCCAAGAAAGAACGAATTCCGAGACAATGCGATTATTCAAAAATTGTCGAGCGAAGTGAACCCTTCAGAAGTTGAGGTGGAAGCAGGATTCATAAGTGTCCCACCGCGCAATGGCGCAGTAGGTGCTATAGTTTATTCTCGCAACTTCAATGCAAATTTTATTTGTAACCCCGCTTGGGATCCGATCCTGCAAAAGTATAAAAAGTCTGAAAGATACAAGAACATAATTTCTGAGATCAAGAAAAATGCTAATGCGTTTCGAGCGGATGGCTTTCGTAAGTTATTGGCTTCTCTATTTTCCTCAAACAAAGCGCTTATAAACGAAGAAAAAGTCGGCCTGATGACAGATTTGCTGCCAGACATTTCAGAAATTGAAATTTACCGGACTGATTATTTTTCTGATATGTGCCTTATTACAAATGGCAAAAAAGATATCTACGCACTTCACCCTCACGAGGTAAAGATATCAGACGATGCATTCAATGGACGTATGCCTTATTCAAAAGTCAATAATTCTGGAATCAGGTTACGCGAACTTTCAAATACGACACCACCTCTCTCACTTCACATTGGCGTGGAGGTGCTTGCTTTGTCTAATGATTTCCTTTTCAGAATTCCAATTCAGGCTAAAGGTGTTCAGCATTCCCAAGGTCTTAGGGCACCATATGCATCCGGATCGCTTGATTGGGATGATACAGCGAACGCCGAGACTCTGAAGGCTTTAGTTTGTACAGGTGCCAAACGTGAACTTGAAGAGGAATGGGGCGGTAAAGGCCGGATACCAAAGATAAGAGATATCGAAGTAATTGGCTACTTTCGGCATGGCGACCGAGGCGGAAAGCCACAATTTGTTTGTTTTGCTAAACTCGATGCCGATGATGGGGATATCTGGCCTGATGTTACAGAAAATGTTCGTGGAGACGATCCAAAGCGTACTTCAACACTAGATACGCTCAAAAATGAAATCGAGAGACTGACTTCAACTCCTTTTAATAATCAGGATTCCACGCCCCTTTTTGGCGCTCTTATTTGCCTTCTGAATGCCTGTGAAGATCGGCCTGAAACAATCAAAAAAGTCATATCTGCCTAAATGGAAAATGTTCTTCATTGAATTGGCGAGAATTCAACTGAAAGCAGACATCCAAAGTTAGACCTGCAACGTCGCCTTTTGGCGAGTTTCTGCCGTTCGGTTTAGCATCATTGAAGGGCTAAGTTTTTTGCGTATGAGGGCTTGGTGATTGTTGTAGTACCAATACATTCCGGTAGTACACAAATCTTTGAAAGCTTCGCGACTTACGCAAGATGTGCGTGGTAATACCACGCCTCTTGCCAAAGGGGCCCGCTGCGCGCCCCTGTTGGATACCCCCGGCCTTGGCGCATTTCAGGCATTGGGCCTTTATGCGCCAACACATCGTTTCGCCGATGTATCACGACCAGCCTATCGCCGACTGGACCACTCGCAGGACTTGGAGAATGAACCTCTCCACCTGCACCGAACCATGCCCAAACGTTTTCGCCGTTTGATCGCGACTCGGGGCGTATGCCGCCCAAGACCCTGCACCAAGGTTTCGCACTTGGAGACGATCAAGGGGCTATCGCACCCCTTTGAAATCCACTCGTCAGGGTAATGGCCCCCGACACCCGCCAATCAGGGGAGCGTTCCTGCTGTGCCCTATACCCCATGACCATTTCATGGAGACAATTTCATTGAGAGGAGCTATTTCTGTTGCGAGGCGGCAGACTTAAGCAAAAGCACGCACGTTTGTCTGGAAGTCTCCTCCTTTCAATGACACATCTAATCGCTAAAAACCGTGGTTGATTTGCCTAAGCTATCAAAGGACACCTGACTAACTTTCGACGCTTCCACTTTGCAGAATCACTGCGAACAATTTAAGTAAGACGTAGTATGGGATACAAAGCATGCGTGTGTTTTGTAAAGCCCATATAGTCTAATCAATTATTGTTTTTATATAAATGGAGATGTAATCTTCATACGATGAGCAGCCGCGCTAATAATACTTCAATCCAAACCTTTTTAACTCCTCTTTTGGAGGATAAATCAGAAATAGAATCTGCCCGACGGGCTCGTCGCAGTAAATATGACTACGTCAGCGTACATCCTGCTGATGTAGAGCAATATCTTTCTGAAGGCTGGGAAATTCAACGTGAAGGAAAGTCCAAAACTCGATTAAAACGAATAAAAAGGCATGACATCTTATTTGAGGATCGCTTGTGGGTGCTCTGTTCAAATATGGGGTATCACACTCTCAATGGGGCAAGTTTCAAAGCTGAATTTGAAAGAGATAGCGGGACAAAGGGTAAAAAACAGATAGATGTATATGCTGAAGACGATGAAACCGTGCTTATTGTCGAATGCAAATCAAAGCAATCACGCGGTCGACGTACTCTGCAAAAAGATATACAAGAGACTAAATCCCTACAGTCATACATCCGAAAAACGGTCCATGCTCGTTTTCCTGGAAAAGCAAAGCCCAAAATTATATGGGTTTACGCAACAGAAAACATTCTTTGGTCTGAAGCTGATATTGAGCGCGCAGAGGATGCCAATATCAACATCGTAACAGAAAACGAAGTTCAGTATTACGAAACCTTCATTCGCCATATGGGGCCAGCGGGGCGATATCAGATTTTAGGGGAATTTCTCAGAGGGCAGAAAGTATCTGGATTAAGCGAAGTGAAGGTGCCTGCCATAAGAGGCGCTTTGGGCGGACAGACCTTTTACAGTTTTGTTGCTACGCCAAGAAACCTGATGAAGATCGCATTTATTAATCATCAAGCGCTAAACCACCCTGATGGTCGTCCGGCGTATCAAAGAATGATTTCTTCTTCACGTATCAAAGAGATTGGCGAGTTCATTAAAACTGGCGGGTATTTTCCAACAAACATTCTCATTAACTTCTCCGATAAGCCTCGCTGGGATCTTCTGCCAAATCGCGAAAATACCGATGCGAATGTCAAGTTTGGGTGGTTAACATTGCCATCAAAGTATCGTTCAGCGTGGGTTATAGATGGTCAACACCGGCTTTATGGCTTTTCGGATTTAGATGACAGATTTATGGATCAGAGCTTATTTGTAATTGCATTTGAGAAGCTCCCAGTACAGAAAGAAGCAGATCTCTTCATTACAATAAATCACAAACAGAAAAGTGTGCCGAAAAGTCTACTGGTAAGTCTATTAGCAGATATTCGAATGGGTGACAGTGACCCTTCTACAGCTCTTACAGCTCTTTGCTCTGGTGTGGTCAGACAGCTGAACACTGCAAAAGAAAGCCCCCTTTCGCGTCGCTTCGCCATTCATGGGGTTCCCCCCGAGCCTGGGCAAAACCTTACCATCTCTGAGGTTGTAAAAGGTCTTAGGCGCTCTCAATTGATTGGTGGAGTGACAAAAAAAACTCTTACCCCCGGACCGCTTACAGGGGCAACTGACAGTGAAACAATCGATCGAGCGTCTGATGTGTTAAGTTCATATTTCGAGAAAGTCAGACAAGCGCACCCTGATAGGTGGGAAGCTGGAAGAGAATCCTATATTGCAACGAACCCCGGAATGCGAGCACATCTCAGCTTGATATCTGAGATCGTGCGACATTTAAGTGCAAAAAAATCAATAGATTTCGCCCTTATAAAGCCCGATGAATTCGCAAAACATATAAATAACTTCGCAAAACCAGTTTTCAATTTCATTAAGAACGCCTCCGATCAAGAAATATCGGAGCTCTTCAGCAGAAAATTTGGCGAAGGCGGAGTAAAGGAATACACCTTTCATCTGATGCGTATTCTTTCAGATAGTTACGACGACTTTGGAAATGAAGAGTTTCAGAGGTGGGTAGAGCAGAGTACCTCAACTAAAATTGATGAAATTAATCAGTTCCTTATGAAGTTATCTGAACGGCTCACAGATTATGTAATCGATACGCTGAAGGAAGTGCACGGGACTCATCGCTTAGCATCAGATGAGCAAGCTTTTTGGGAATTAGGTGTAGAGAGTGAACGCATACGGAAAAATGCCTTTGATAAGCAACAGAAAGATAAGAAGCGGCGAAAACCTAAAGAAGCTTACTTAGACATTGTAGATCTTGCAGAAATTGTAAAACAGAGTAATAACTGGCCACACTTTGAGCATGTATTTAAAAACCCACAGTCGAACGAGCGCAAAGGGCAAAAGTACTATTTAGGGTGGGTTCATTCATTCAACGACTTGAGAAATATTGCGGCACATAAAAATCAAATGAAAACTTACACCGAGGACGATCTGGCATTTATAGAATGGCTTCGAACAGATGTTTCTCCGAAAGTTCCTGGCCATGAGTGAAAATCTTGAGCCATTTCTTAAGTGGGCGGGAGGTAAAAGATGGCTCACCAATACGCTGACCCCCTACTTAAAAGAAGATCTAGGGCGTTACATAGAGCCGTTTTTAGGTGGTGGTGCTATGTTCTTCTCCTTAAACCCAAAATGTGCCATTTTATCTGATGTGAATAGGGATCTTATCAATGTTTATCGTCAGATTAGAAGGCGACCATCCAACTTTGAGGAGGCGCTGTACGCACATCAAAAAAAGCATTCAGAAGAATTCTATTATAAAGAAAGATCGAAGTCTTATGATTGTAATTTCAAAAGTGCGGTTCAGTTTGTTTACCTAAATCGCACATGTTTCAACGGGATCTATCGCGTTAATCTCGAAGGCGTATTCAATGTGCCAATGGGGTCGAAGACCAATATAATTTTGCCGACTGATGATTTCTTGGAAGTGGCGCGGCGTTTGCGTGGCAAAGACATTGACTTCCTGGACTTTGAAGCGGCTATCGAAGAGGCGGGATCTGGTGATACCATCTATGCAGACCCTCCTTATACGGTGAAGCATAATTTCAATGGATTTGTAAAATATAACGATAAAATTTTCCAATGGGCCGACCAAATTCGTCTAATGCAAGCTTTAGAACGTGCGTCCAAAAGAGGTGTGCGCATAGTTGTCAGCAATGCCAACCACGCCTCGATCAAAGAATTATATAAAGGTTGGTATTTTTCTGAAGTATCTAGATCAAGTGTCATTTCTGCGGCCTCAAAGCATAGAGGTAAGACTACTGAGATTATAATTTCGAATTTTAACTTAAGGGCTCTAGACAGCGTACGAGCTTCGGGCGCAAAATATACGCAACATAGTATACTCTAGCTAGTTTCCTTAGGGCTGCGCCCTCAGCGCACTTCAGGAAAAATAGACGGGCCGTGTCCTCAGAGCTTCATGAAGAATGAAGCCCTTGCGGGCCGCACCCAGACTCCGTCGATTTTCCCTTCCATTTGCACACCCCCTGTTCGCCACGAGGCAGGGTTGCATGAGCAACCCATACCCAATGAAAGGGGAAGAAGATGAGCATCAATCAAATCATCTGCGGCGAGTCGGCAAGCGTTTTGTCCGGTTTTCAGCGCGAGAGCGTGGACCTTGTGGTGACTGATCCGCCGTATTTAGGACGATACAAAGACCGAACGGGCCGGACACTGGCCAATGATGATAACCCGGACGGCGTGCTGCCCGTCTTTAACGAAGCCTTCCGGGTGTTAAAGCCCAACAGCTATTGCATAAGCTTTTATGGCTGGACGGCGATTGCAGAGTTTTCAAATGCATGGGCGAAGGCAGGGTTTAAGACCGTAGGACATATCGTTTGGCCCAAACCCTATGCGTCACGGTCTAGCCACACCCAATACCGCCATGAATCCGCTTTTGTACTGGCGAAAGGCTGGCCGCAAAAACCTGTGCACCCCATCGCGGACGTTCAGCCTTGGGAATATACAGGCAACAAGGCGCATCCGACCGAAAAAGCCGTGAGCGTGATCGCGCCGCTTGTGAAAGCTTTTTCCAAGCCGGGGGATGTGGTGCTGGACCCTTTCGCCGGGTCGGGCACAACTGCCGTAGCATCATCTTTGAACGGGCGGCGCTATATCGGAATTGAGTTGGAAGAACGCTATTGCGCCATCGCCCGCAAACGGCTGGCGGGGGTGGAGCGGTTTCAACATGAGGCGCGGGCGGCATAGCCCGAAGCTCTTGTTTTTTAGGCTTTTTAATCCGATATGGATTTTTAAGGGTTATATTTGTTATACTGGAAAGTATGAGCACAACGATTGAACATGTTAGCCCCGATGAACTGCCCGAAGCGTGGAAGAAGAGCCTGCGTCTCAAGCCGGGGCAGCGCGTCGCCGTGACAATCGAACCGGAAAAACAGCAAAAGGCGTTTGATCGCGCTGCGATTGAAGCAGCGCTGGCCCGTGTCGATAAACTGCCCGTTCTGGACGACCGGACAGCCGATGAAATCATCGGCTATGATGAGAACGGCTTGCCAACGTGATCCTTGATACGTCGGTTATCATCGCCATTCTAAATAAAGAGCCGGAACGTGAAACGGCGCTCAACATCCTCGAAAACGCCGATCACATCAAAATCGCCGCTGGAACCTTGATGGAGGCGACGCTCATCGTCCAAAGCCGTTACGGCGCACAGGGGCAAAAAGAGCTGGACATCATCCTTGAAAGTGGCGCTGTTCAATGCGTACCGTCAACCCGCGCGCATGTCAGTCTTGTGGAAAAGGCGTTTGCGCAATACGGCAAGGGCCAAGGCAGCAAGGCGCAGTTGAATTTCGGCGATTGTTTCGCTTATGCTTTGGCCAAGGAAACCAACGAAACCCTGTTCTTCAAGGGCGAAGATTTTCTTTATACAGACCTCAAACTGATGCGCCTGACCTAAGCCGTATCCATCACCGCCGCAAACTTGGGCCGCGATTGCGTGGGCGTTGCTTGCGGTCCGGTTGCTGGGGGTGATCGTGTTGTGTAGAGCCATCACGCATCTCGGCAAAACGCTGTGCATCAGTGGTGATTTCACGGGACAGGGCGTGCGTCCGTTCACGATCCTGCATATGCAGCACATTCAGTCGCCGTCGCTGTTCGAGTTGGCGCTGAATAAGTTGTTCTTTCAACGCCTGATCGCGGTCCCTCGCGCTTTGCGCTTCAATCGCGTTGCGCTCGGATATGCGTTTATGTTCGCCGCGCAAGCGATCCCATAATCCGGCCAAACCTTTGCGGAACCGCGCTTGTCTGTCGCACGCTTCCTGCTGCTGGCGGTCTTCCATTTTTTGCGCCTGTCTCTGTCGCTCGGCCTGATGGTGCTCCACTAACGTCGCGCGCCGTTGTTCATAGGCTTCCGCTTGGCGTTGGCGGTCCTGTTCAAGCTGATCCGAAAAGCCTTGCATTTTACCCAGCATGTCATCGGCCATGGTGCGTTTGGCCTCCTCAAGGCTTGGCAAATGCTGTTCATCACCGAGGCGCGTGCGGACATCTTTCGTCTTCACATTCGTCCATTTGGGGATGGAATAGACCTCACCATGCATATCTACGGCGACAAAGCCGCGCCGATCCCCGCGCGCGATTTTATAGCCGCGCTCATCGAGCGCATGCGTGAAGGCGGCTTTTGAATCGGAAATCGCCCACGCATCCTGAAAGGCGGTTTTGATGGCGCGCGCATCCTTTCCGACCCGCTTGGCTTGCTGCCATTCGGCCAGAGTAAATGATTTGGGGTCACGGGCGGAACGGTCAGCGAAGCCGCGCGGCATGTCCCAGCCATGTTTGATAAATAATTCACGAGCGACAGCATTCACGCGCTCCTGATCGAAGGGCATGTGAATGGCCTTCATCTCGTCGGTGTTGATCCGCGACCAAACGCAATGCGCATGACGGCGTCCATTTTTCTCATGAAATACCGTGGCGCGGGCTTGCCCATTTAGACCCAGTTTTTCTTCGACGCGTTCAATCGCCTCTTCAAAATCCGCCGTGGTGACTTTTTCATTTGGGGGCGGGTTGAGCGAAAGGGAGTACATGAATTTCTTGCACTGTGTGCCGCGTGAGAGCGCATACATTTCATTCAATGCGCCTGTGAGGTTATCCGATGCGAAACCGCGCAATTCATGCACCTCGACATGCTCGTTCTCGTCTTTGAGAAGGTGCTGCGCCAAGTTCGCTGATCCGCCACGCTGCGATCCAACCAATATCATTCCGGCTTGATCCCGAGCGCAGTAATCAACTCGCGGCGCATGTCCTGAATGGCGGCGCAGGCTTCCCGCACATCCTTTTGCAAATCATCATTGATAGGCAGTGCGCCCGCATGCACGGCCCGTGCAATCTGGTTCATGTTCTGCGATAACCGCGATTGTCCCAGTGCTCCGAGCACCCGGCCCAGCGCGGCATGATCAATGGACGGCTGGCGGCGCGTGCGTCTCTTTGAGACGGCATCCGGTCCAAAGACGCGCTCACGCAAGAGCGCGTGGACAGAGCCATTCCCGGCCTCCGCACGAAGCCGGGCCTTCTCCTCATCACTGGCACGAATGGACAGCGGTGATACGCGTTTCTTTTTGGGCTTTCGAGGCGGCTTAGATGCGGCCTTTGAGAATTTGCCTGAAATGGGGGCGGCTGAAATAGAGGTGTCGGTCATTCGCCCAACTCCTCGAAGTCAATCTTTTCAGCTTGTAGAATGTGCTCCCAGTCTTCTAAAGTTTCGAACAGACGGTTGGGATCAAATCCCCGCTTGCCCGCCATCTAAAATCTTCTGAATAAATCTTATAATACTCAATTCAGTATCGGTGGTTTTTTTCAAGAGGCTATGTATTTTTGGTTATCTATCTAGGTTAATTGGTTTTCTTAATGTAGAAATTTTTCTCTATATTTTTAGGTATACTTATTAATGAAGGGTAATATTTTACATGTTCATTCGGGATGTTCTCCAAGGATGTCTGAAGCTTGGCAACTCCAGTCTCCCCAGTCAGGCCCGAATGGACAACCTATTGAAACACCACAGCTAGATCTTTGTTTTGTCGCATCTTCTAGCGACCAACTCGCGGCTTCTTGGTTGGAAAATGTTCTAGGCTGTAGTGACGATTTAATCATTTTATCCATAGCATTATGCTTGCGATCTTTATGAAGCCAAGGAAGTTTTGAGCGAGCTTGTCGTACCGGGTTGCGATGCGTCTCCACTGTTTG
>JBCDBL010000066.1:0-24083 GCA_039183635.1 Pseudomonadota bacterium | reverse complement strand
CGCAGCGCACCCGGGGTTCTCTCCAGCGTTTTATCAGGCGCGCGCGCCTTTAAACCAAGCGAGCACTATTTTCGCGTAACAGCGACACTCGAAACCGATGCGCCGTCTTACCAATGGGCGAACGAGACGCTTTTTTTCGGAGCCGGCGACTATAAATCGGATGAAGCTGGGGCGCGCGTTCTGTACACGTTCTACCGCCTACATTAAAGCCATCGCCTGGGGGCATACGCCATGTCGCAAGACGTAAAATCTGTCGCCATCGTCGGAACCGGCCTTGTCGGCCGCAGTTGGGCGGTCCTGTTCGCCGTAAATGGGTTCAATACGCGACTCTATGATGTGAACCCGCACGCAGCTGACGCCGCCCTTCTCGACATCCGCGACATGCTGTCAGATATGAATGTCGATAGCGAAAGCGTGCTGGCGCGCATAGAGGCGACCAAATCCTTTGATGCAGCTTTAGACGGCGTCGCCTATGTTCAAGAGTGCGCGCCTGAAACCGTTGAAATCAAGCGACTTGTCTTTACGCAACTGCAAACGCTGGCGGCTGCGGAGACCATATTGGCGAGCTCTTGTTCAGGCATTCCTCCGGACCTGTTCATGCTTGAGGGACCATCTCCCGAACGCGCAATCATCGCCCATCCCTTCAGTTCGCCGCATTCGATACCGCTTGTGGAGGTTGTCCCATCAACGCGCACCGCGTTAAAAACAATTAAAACCGTGTACGACTTTCTAGAAAGCCTTGGCCGCGAGCCAATCCTGGTGCGTAAGCCGGTGCATGGTTTCGGCATCAACCGCATTCAAGCGGCTGTCATCGCTGAAGCAATCTCATTGGTGCGTAATGGCGTTCTGACCCCTGATGACGCCGATAAGTGCTTGCGCTCCGGTCTTGCGCGACGTTGGGCGTTTATTGGCCCTTTCGAAACCATGGATTTAAACTCTGCAAACGGTTTTGTTGAATATGTCCGCAAGTTCGGTGAGGACTATCACACCACACTGGCGGATATGGACACCCAAGCGCCTTGGGAGGACGCTACGCTTAGCAAGATTGAAACGGAGATGCGAAGGCGTCGTCCCGACGCTGAAGCGATTACCCTGCGGCGGCGTTGGCGCGACAAAGCGCTTGCGGAACTGGATGATCTTATCGACCGGCTCGCATAAAGGAGGTTATCCCCATGTCGTCCATTCCAACAGAGTACGCACCTTTCATTTGGGACAATGTTTGGCCAGTGGATTTACATGGCCAGGCCCCGTTCGGAAACGACTGGGGCAAACTCGACCGGTTCAAAAAGGCCGGGTATGGCGCCATCGGCGTCACGCTCGCCGGGGATAATCACTCGATCGCCGAGGCGGTGGGCCTGATCACGGATGCGCGGCGCCATATCGACCTCCATGCGGACAGCCTCGTTCTGGTATCGTCCATCCATGACATCCTTCGCGCGAAGGCCGAGGGCAAACTCGCAATCGTACTTCAATTCGAAGGCATGCAATGCCTGGAAGGCCGTTTGGAGATGGTTGGGGTTTATCAGACCCTCGGGATCAAGCAGAACTTGCTTGCGTTCAATACCGCAAACGATGTCGGCGGCGGCTGCGCAGACCCGACAGACGAAGGGTTGACGCCCTTTGGCAAAGATGTTGTTTGCGAAATGCAACGTGTGGGTATGATCGTTGACCTCAGCCATGTGGGCTATCGCACATCCATGGAGGCGCTGGAGCTTGCGGACCGTCCCATGGTGTTCAGCCATTCGAATATCGCCGCTCTACATCCATCTTTCCGTAACATAAATGACGATCAGATCGACCATTGCGCAAAGACCGGCGGCGTCATCGGAACCTCGGCCTGCTCCGCCTATCTCGGCGACGACGATACCAAAACCGAAACGATCTTCCGCCACATCGATTATGTCGTCCAACGCGTCGGCCCCGCCCATGCGGCGCTGGGCCTCGACATCCTGTTCGACACCGCGCCCATCGACGAATGGATGCGGTCCCGGCCGGAGGAGTGGCCTGTCGTACGAGATCCTGAATGGTCGGGCATGCATTATGCGCAGCCGAAGCAACTCACCGAACTTGTCGCGCTGATGGCGGCGAACGGGTACGACAAGGCCGCCATAGACGGCGTTTGCAGCGGCAATTTAATGCGTGTGGCGAAGGCGGCGTGGTGAAACGCTTTGGCTCTCCGCCGGCTGGCCTGCAAGAGCCGCCCGCTGGCAGGCGCCGGGGGTGACGCCGAAGTAAGACTTATAAACGGCGATAAAACCGCTCGATGTTTTGAATCCCACGCGGCGCGCAACCTCGGCGACCGGAACGCCGCCCCGTCTCAACATATCTTGCGCAGCTATCATCCGTTGGCGTTTCATATAGGTTCCGATGCTTTCCTGAAATGCATCGCGAAACCCGCATACAAGACTTGTGCGGCTCATCCCCACACGGCGCGCCAGGTCGGCTGCATCGGTATAGGCTTCAAAGTCCTTCGCGATGATTGCTTTGGCCTCTTGCAGTTTTTCAAGCCGTCGCATCGCAGCCCTGGACCGTTTGGACGGCTTCTGCTGCAGTTCGACAAGGCAGGCGGCAAGCGCGCAGATAAGTTCGAGGGTTTTGGCCCGCACATAAAGACGCGATATAGCGCCGTCATAGGGCGGTTTTAGTAGATCGTTGCATATATCCGTCATCTGACGGGTCATAGCAAAACCTGTAAAGAACGACCGGTCCGAACGCGCTCCGATATACTCGTTAAAGAAAAACGCCGCAGCATCGACAGATATGCCGGTATACCCACGCAACATATCAACCGTCATCGTTAAAGATATATCGACAACGTTCGATCTGCGTTGCGTATAGGTGAGACGGCGCGCGCCCTTTTCAGACAATATAACGTGCACGCTGCCTGGGCGACGGGCGAGAATCCGTTTGTCGCCCTCCATATCGTATGAAGTTCCCTCAAGTCGAAGCTGTACGGAGACAATGTCTTCAACATCGTACAAGAAAGGATACGTTACATCTGTCAAACATGAAAACTGGGCCACGTTCAAATAGAGGCCATTGTCTATACGGTCGATGCGTTCAGCGCCGTGGATTTTCGGCCCCGAGAAATCGAGTGTTGTGGATGCGCCATCGCACGCATAGCGACAAGCCCGCGCAGCGCCCAGAAAAAACAAATCATCCGGCCCACTTGAGGATAAATAATCCGTAAGCTTTATATAATCGATATCAAGCACCTTAAATAAAAGATGACTGTCGCTTCGCTTTAGCAACGCTACTGTCGTTTGCGACTAATACGAGCGAACTCGGACGAACGCAAACACCTCTAGGTCTTTGTTCTAGCGTCTCCCCTCCCCCACGGTCGGCAAAGGGCGCCCTGTTTCGCCTGCAAGCTGCTCTAGTTGCCGAGGTAGCGCGCCGCAATGGCTTTCTTTTGCTCAATATAACGCGACCAGAAAAACGGCGGCCGCGTGCGTGCAATTGGCCAAACTTCGTCCAGCGTGTCGCCGTCATAAACGACGCCGCCTTTCACGACTTTCTCAATGGAAAGCGTATGGCGTATGTTCTCCAAAGGATTTTCACGCATAATGATGAAATCGGCAATCTTGCCAACCTCAATAGACCCCAGATCACGATCAACGCCGATCGCCCGCGCAGGGCTAAGCGTCGCCGTTTCAATGGCGTCGAGGGGCGTCATGCCGGACTCCACATAGGCCCAAACGTCAAAATGCAGAACAATGCCGTCTGCATGGGAGCCTGTAACCACGCGTCCCCCCGCCTGTTTGAGGTCGTTCGCCGCAGCGCCCTGTTTAAGAAACACAAAATCATGGGCCGGGACTTGGAAGGATTGAAGCTGGCGCGCCATAAAAAACACAACCGCTATATCTGATAACCCAAGATACTTTTCATCGGAAAGGAGGTCCAACTGATTTGGAAAATAACGACGTCCGCCCGCACCGGCCCGGGGGAAGACCAATACAGGATCATAGGCGATGTTTGTAGCGGCGAGCAGTTGAAGGGCGTCCTTATACAAAGGCGCCTGGGTAAGCGAATGCTCAATACCCGAATAACCGTCAACCGCTGTGGACATCACGAGATGATAGTCGCCAGTATTTTCGTTAATGATCCCCACATCCGCCGCCCGGGCCGCCTCTGTGAGCCACTGGCGCTGGTATCGCGTCGGTAATCCGTACTCTTTCAAAGTGATCGCGCCCTTGGCTTTTCGTTTGGCGACGACTGTAAAGGCGTCTTCTTTGGTTTTTATGCGTTCACTGTTTAGTTTATCAAAACCGATGATCGGATTTCCCGCCCCAAAGTAACGCGATCCTAGAATCTGCCCTGTCTCCACCAATTCGGCGGTTGAGAACGAAACGTTCGAGTCGCCGGCGGGATCGCGCATGGTCGTCACGCCGTAGGCGAGACTTGCAATAAAAGGAAGGTGCTGCTGCGGATTGATTTCCGACAAATAGCTTGAAAACGGATGCGCATGCATATCGATCATGCCGGGCATAATGGTTGCGCCCTCAAGATCGATTACATCAACGCCTTCAGGGGTTTCAATATCCTCAGCCGCCCCGACAGCCGCAATACGACCGTCTTCAATCAACACAGCGCCGTTCTCAATAACAGGCCGCGCCGCGCCAGCCACCGTGATCAGGCGCGCATTGGTCAGCAACAAAGCGCCGCGGCTCGCGCGGCGCGGCACTGAAAACGACATGGGTTGCCGTTCCACGACTTCAATCGACGGACACGCCGTGTCTAGATCAGATATGACAGATGCAACTGTATACGTTCGATCGTATACCCAGGCGAGCGTACGGTCATCAAGCCAAACCGGGGAATCCCCGGGAAACACGCCTAAAGCGCCACATGCATTCTCATCGGCGCTCTGTTCTTGAAGCTTCGACACAATATGCACGGACTGGTGGGCTTCAAAGGCGATAAAATCGCCTGAGGGCGACAGGTCTGCGTTCATCGCCCATTTCTTTCGCGCCAACGTCGTTTCTTCACCGGAGGCGACATCGACCGAAACAAACCGGGCGAACGCTTCGCCGCTTTCGGCCAGGAAGGCGATCGCCGCGCCATCCGGCGTGAAACGGGCGCGGGGAAACGCCAGCGCCCTGCGCTCCACAAACAGCCGTGACGTCTCACCGCTTTCAAGGTCGACAGCGTTGATCGTAAAGGCGCCTTTCGAACTCGCCGATAAGGGGTTTAACTTTCCAGCTTCAGGAAACTGCGTACGGTTCGCCGTGTAGATCAGAGTTTTACCGTCCGGAGACCAGTTGGGATTGGCGTATTGCCCAGGCGCATCCGTCACAGCTCGGGTTTGTTGTGTCGCGACGTCGAAAATATTGATCGCCCCGCCGTCCCTTTTGTTCCAAACCGCATAGGCGAGCTTGTCGCCCCTCGGCGACCAGGCGGGAGAAAATTCAAAAGCATCGTCTTCATCGTAAGCGGATGCGAAAAAATCTCCCGGCAACAGTTTTTCCACCTCACCGGAGGTCCGATCCAAGCTCCATATTTTACCGACGGCTTGAAACGCCACAGCCGCGCCATCAGGCCGAGGGGCGAGCCACCGAATAACCCGAGGCTCGACGTCTGCGTCAGTAATGCGAAACTGTGGGGCGATCGTCGGCGCCAGATCGAGGGACACATCCGCCGAAAACGGAATATTCTGAACGTCTCCGGATAAAATATTGACCCGGACAATACCGCCATCTTTGGCGATCACGATGCTTTCGCCATCCGGCGTCCATGCGTAGGCCGGTATAAGGTCATTCATAAACCGGTTGGCGCTTTCATCCCGTGTAATATTTTTCAGCAACAGCCGGTCCTCGCCCGTAGCGAGATCGCGCACCAAAAGATTGGTGTCGCCGCCATCGCGCCGCGCAAAGGCAAGATAATCGTTGTTTGGCGAAACCTCAGGGCGAAACGCCCCGTCATACCCTTCCGTCAGGGTCGCCGTCTCTCCGCTTTCCAGGTCAAGGCGGGCGATTTGAAACGCAAAAAAACTACGACCACGCTGCTTATACTCGCCAAGTTGGCCTGCATAATAGAGATATGCGCCGTCGGGACTAACGCTCGGCCCCGTTGGCGTTAGACCGGCGACCTGCGTAACTTTGCCGGAGGGGTGTTTAAATTCATCTGCACCAAGAACAGGCGTACTCGCCCCGCCTTCGACGTCGTATTGCCTAAGAAGCCAAGGCCCCTTGTAATTAATGGATTGTATATTCAGCTTTTGACGCGCATAGATCGACCGGCCGTCCGCAGACCATTCAGGGCTTGCAAGCCCTTCCTGCACCTCAAAAGTGACCTGCTTTACAACGCCGGTCGCCACGTCGTAGGTCCAAACATTATTGGCGCCGACGCGGTCCGATATGAAAGCGATCTTCGCTCCGTCAGGGGAAAAACGCGGCTCGATGTCCCAAGCCGCGCCCTGTAGGATCGGTTCCGCCATCCCGCCGGAGACCGGCAATAGATAAAGGTCACCCAGCATGTCGAACACGATCGTCTCGCCATCGGGCGAGACATCAAGGGACATCCACGTGCCTTCGTTTGTCGTGAAATTGAGGATGCGGCCGCCATCATCAGATTCAGCACCTGCCGACGCGTCCGCGCCGGCCTCCTGATCTGGCGACGGCGCACAAGCCGATATTGCGATAGCCAGAGCCGCCATTGTCGTAGCAGCTTTTATAAGAGACGCATTCCAGTCAAGCCAACGCATCTGCGTCATTCCCCATTGTCCTCCCAATGTAAAACGGGCTCCGGCGAGCGGCCGCCCCTTCTCCGAAGCATTTTGCCGCGCCCTTCAGCTTGCTGTTGTGACGTCGGCGAGCCTTAAATGATATGCTATTTTCATTATGGCATGCGATATAAGGTTCCGCAATGCCTCGCCATCCTGTGCTCCGGAAGGTCGACAAACTGATCCATGCGCTTGCGAGCGAGATTGCGACACAATAAGTTGGCGCGACATAAGCACTCCGAGACGGCTTGAGCCAAGCAACGCCCTCCCCCAAGGACGCTCCGGAAAAGTAAGAAAGATACGCGCATGACGCCCCTAACCTTTGAAAACCGCGTGGCCATCGTCACCGGGGCTGGATCCGGTCTTGGCAAATCCCATGCCCTGGAACTCGCACGGCGCGGCGCGCGCGTAATCGTTAACGATCTCGGCGGATCGGTGGACGGCGCAGGATCATCGCAAACAGCCGCCGAAGCGGTGGCGGAACAAATCCGCGCCGCCGGCGGAGAGGCGATCGCCAACGGCGCAAACGTCACCGCGCCGGAGGAGGTGGAGGACATGGTGGCGTCCGCCCTCGACCGTTGGGGACGCATCGACATATTGGTCAACAATGCCGGTATTCTGCGGGACAAATCCTTCGCCAAAATGACTTTGGAAGATTTTCGCGCCGTTTTGGACGTCCATCTGTGGGGCTCGGTCGTCTGCACCAAAGCGGTTTGGGAGCACATGCGCGCTGCAGGATACGGACGCATCGCCATGACAAGCTCCTCGTCCGGCATTTACGGCAATTTCGGTCAGGCCAATTACGGCGCGGCGAAAATGGCGATGCTCGGCCTGATGAACACGCTTCATATTGAAGGCCAAAAATACGGCATACGCGTTAATGCGCTCTCGCCCACAGCCGCCACCCGAATGACCGAAGGGCTTATCCCCGAAGACGCTATGAAATTGCTGACGGTGGAAAGCGTCACAGCGGCCCTTGTTTACCTCGTCAGCGAAGATGCGCCTTCAAGATTGGTGTTGTGCGCCGGCGCCGGAGGGTATGCGGCGACGAAAGTCTACGAAACCGAAGGCATATACCTGCCGCCCGATCGGCAAACGGCCGAAGATGTCGCGCAACACATCGCCGCCATTGTTAAACCAGATGGCCAACACGAGTACGATCAAGGCGCGTTGCAAACCTTCAAGTTTGTCGGCAAGGCCGCTGAGCATTTCGGCCTCAAACTTGGATAGTTTAAGCAGCCTGCGGCTTACACGGATAGGATCGCTATGCAGCCTTTATGGGACGTCGCCATAGAACCGGTGATACGGGCGCTCGCCCCGCGCAGCATTGTTGAGATCGGCGCTCTGTCCGGCGGCAACACACGCAAAGTTCTCGAAGCGTGTGGGGAAGGCGCCGTTATTCATGCAATCGACCCTGCGCCGCGCTTCGATCCGAAAACGCTGCAGGACGAATTCGGCGACGCGCTCGTCTTCCACCAAGGCGCAAGCCTTGACGTTTTGCCGGCATTGCCGACCTTCGAAGCCGCCCTTATAGACGGCGATCATAATTGGCACACAGTGTATAACGAGCTGCAAGCCATCGAACAAAAGCACCCTTCCGCGCAGGATTTTCCGGTATTGTTCCTGCACGATGTGTGCTGGCCCTATGGCCGCAGGGATCTCTATTACGATGTCAGCCGCATCCCCGAGCCGGCCCGCCAGCCGTTCAAGAAGGCCGGTATACGTCTTTGGCGTTCAGAGCTTGACGAGGACGGCGGTCTGAACTCCCATTTCGACAACGCCTGCGCTGAAGGCGGGGAGAAAAACGGCGTCCTCACCGCTCTTGAGGATTATGTCGCCGGCAGCCTGCTTGATTTGCAGGTAACGCGCATTCCGGCCTATTTCGGTCTTGCAATTGTCGCTGCAACGGAACGGTTGAGGGCGCAGCCCCATGTTGCAAAAGCCATCGAAGATTTGATGAGCGCCGGGTCGCTTTACAATATCCTTGAACGTATAGAGGCGGTGCGCTGTTCAGGCATGGAGCGGGAGCATGATCTGGCGCTCAAGCTGAAAAACGCCGAGGCGAAACTCGCCGCCTATGAAAAAGACCGCTAATGTTCCGGACCGCGCTCCATAAAGCGACACGCCGCATGTTCGGGCGGCGCATGTCGATTATCGTCATCATGTACAATATGCGACGGGAAGCGCACCGTACACTGCATTCCTTGACAAAAGCATATCAATGGGGCGTAGACCACCTCGACTATGAGGTTATCGTCGTCGACAACGGCTCGTCGGAACCTGTGGAGGACAGCCTTCTGTCCCATCTCGGCCCGCAATTCCGGCATATGTATATTGAGGACGCCCACCCCTCTCCTGCGAACGCCATAAACCGCGCCGTTGAAGCATCCACAGGCGATATCGTTTGCATCATGATCGACGGCGCCCACATCCTGACCCCAGGCATCTTGCATTACGCCGACTTTGCATTTCGCATCTATAAAAACCCCGTCGTCGCCCCCCATTACTTCTTTTTAGGGCCAGGCCAGCAAAGCCAGACGGTGTTCGAAGGGTATAACCAAGAGGCCGAGGACGCGCTTCTGGCCTCCATCAACTGGCCGGAGGACGGCTACCGTCTGTTCAAAATCGGACAGATCATCGGCCAGACGGAGCGCAGCTGGTTTATGCGTAAGTTTGAGGGCAATTGCCTGTTTCTATATCGCAAGCACTTTGAGAATATCGGCGGCTGCGACGAGCGGTTCGACCTGCCTGGCGGGGGCTTTTTAAACCCGGACCTTTACGACCGCGCCCTCACCCAGGGTGGTGCGACGTCAGTTTGCATGATTGGAGAGGGCACGTTCCATCAGGTCCATGGCGGCACAACGACAAACATTTCCAGAGCCACGTTACAAAACAAGTTGTCCGCTTATCGCAAACAGTATGAAGATATACGCGGAAAACTATTCCAGGCGCCTAATGTGCCGGTGGAGTATATCGGGCATATGCCAATCCCCGCTGCAATAGAAGATGTTCTCGGTTGATGCGGGGACTGGTTTGATATGGCGATGGCGGAACAAAACCCAACCAGAGCGCATTTTTACAGCTTTCCAGATCCCGCCCTGCAATATTGGCGGTTCTGGATAT
The DNA here is from genome assembly GCA_039183635.1 of Pseudomonadota bacterium. Taxonomy (GTDB): domain Bacteria; phylum Pseudomonadota; class Alphaproteobacteria; order Caulobacterales; family Parvularculaceae; genus JBCDBL01. Next base: position 14,239 of record JBCDBL010000066.1, on the reverse strand, counting down.
TGCTGGCGTGGAACGATTTGCGCCGCCGATATCGCCGATCGCTGCTGGGGCCTTTATGGGCTCTGGTTGGCAACGCCGCCTTCATCCTGGCGATCTCGTATGTCTATGGTGAAATCTTCAGCGTCGATATTTATGCATACACGCCCTATCTGGCTTGCGGGTTTATCACATGGCAATTAATCCAGGGTCTAATCGCCGAAGGGGCGAGCACATTTTTATCGTCTGAGTCCATGATAAAAAGTTATACGCTGCCGCTTACGGTCTACGCCTGGCGAACAGTAGTGCGTAATCTTTTCGTTTTCGCCATAAACGCCGTTTTGCTCATTATCGTTATCGGCGCCCTTGTCGGGGAGCTCGCCATGGCGGCTTGGGTCCTGCCGGCAAGCCTGATCATAATATTCGTCAATGGGTATTTCGCCTCCCTGCTTCTTGGCGCGTTGTCCACGCGCAACCGCGACCTGCCGGAGCTGATCAACAGCGTCCTGCGTCTGGCGTTTTTCGTAACGCCGATTTTGTGGACGCCGGATCAAGTGGGCGCCCGCGGAACCCTCGCCGACATCAACCCGCTGACGCATTTTATAGAAATCGTCCGCGCGCCCCTGCTCGGCGAATGGCCGCGCGCTTTGTCGTGGATGATTGTCGGCGGCGTCACCCTGGCGAACGCCGCTGCAGGGCTTGCAGCCTATGTCGCCTGGCGGCGCAAAATCGTCTTTTGGCTTGGGTGAAAAAGATGGGGCGCGTGACTTTGGAGAATGTCTGTCTTGATTATCCGCTGGATGGCGGGACGATCGATCTGACGCGCTCCTGGCTGTTGAAAACAACGCGGTTCCAACGCGACTCCTCTGAAAAAGCCTTCCGCGCCCTTAACAACATTACGATCAATTTCAGCCAAGGCGACCGAGTGGCCGTGGTCGGCGCCAACGGATCGGGCAAGACCACCTTTCTGCGCGTCATTTCAGGTATTTATACGCCCACACAAGGGCGAATTGAGACGACGGGCGACGTCTTTTCCCTCCTCAACCCTATGATGGGTTTTGACGGCGAAGCATCAGGCTACGAGAATATTTTCATACGCTCCCTGGCCCTTGGGGCGTCCATTGACGACATCCAACAAAAAACAGACGACATCGTCGCTTTTACGGAGCTTGGCGACGCCATCCGCCGACCGGTGCGCACCTATTCGGCAGGCATGACGCTGCGGCTCGCCTTTGCAATCTCCACCGCCTACACCCCGGATATATTGGTCATGGACGAGCTTATCGGCGGCGGCGATCAACGGTTTATGGAAAAAGCCAGCACCCGGTTTGAAAGCTTTATCGAACGAACGGGGACGCTGTTCGTCGCCTCTCATTCGGTCGGCCTCATTAAACGGTTTTGCACGAGCGCATTGTGGTTGGAGGAGGGAAAGGTCAAAGCATACGGCGCATTGAACGATGTTCTGGCAAAAATGTCTGGCTAGAGCCAATTGCATGCTTTGTTAGCCGGCCATCGGCATATCTAGAGCCTTTGTTTTGAGCACGTGAGACGACCTTCGTGCGATCCACATCACCTGCAACGCGTTCTAGTATTTTTGTACTGGATCAAATTATCCTGACACTGAGGCTCTTAAAGAAATTCGGCACAGATTGTTCCAGGGCCCAATGCAAGGCTTGATCCACTAGTGCATATACTAGATCCAAAACGCCAGAGCTCTTAATATAATTACTATACAGATCTATTTTCTTTCAGCTTCTTATTCTCTCTTTCCGCCGCCTGCAGTTTGACATTGCACACATTGCGGAAATGCTCTGCAATGTAAGATGCTTCCGTCAACCCCTCCGCACTGCCCCAGTAGTTGAACATTTTCCAAAGGCCGGGGTTTTTCTCAAGGCGCGCCCGAGCGATCACGATACCGAAGCCAAACAGCATCGGCATAAACAAGCAATCAAACGCGATCTTGCTTTCTTCGATGAAATCATCGATCGCCGTCCTGACGCCATTACGCGCCCCGCCTTCGTGGACAGCATGTAAAAGATCAGGATTAAGGCCCTGACCGTCCACAAGTTCGGCTTCGCCCGGAATAATCCCCGCCCGTTGCGTGGGGTGTCGGTACGCTTCGGGAATGGTGTCAATATCGTAGTAAAGATCGCGGCGTCCATAAGGCCAACCGGTGTCATGGAAAAACAACATCGGAAACGCCTCCTCAGGAAGTCCGGCGTGATTTTCCGCAATGGCTTTTAACTCATGATATACTGTGTACCAATTATGATCGCCGTCGATAAGCGCAAGATCGAACGCACCGATCTTCGGCAACGCCTCAAGGCTTAAAGCTTCATGGAAGATCAAGGCTTCACCATACGTTTTTTTTAAATCCTCGACATTACATGACGGTGCAGGATCGATGGCATGGACAACGCCACCTTTCTCTAAGGCGTAGTTCGCAACCTGTCGCGTCCCAAGGGCGTATTCGGAGCCGATTTCCACAATCGATTTCACATCCGCCGCATCGGCCATCGGGCGAATAAATCTCGGCCAAAACTGATTCATATTAAATGTTCTTTCGGTTCGAAAAGGCGCCGGACCAGCGGGCGCGCAGCGTTTGCGGCGCAGATATTAAACGGCGCAGCACTTTGCGCATTAAGTTGCGCACATCTAACCCCGGTCCGATGCGATATTGCGCCCCCCCCTTAGCGTGATGGGCGGAAAACCGAGCAGCGCTGCGCATTTCCTGCACCATGGATTTTATCTTGTTTTCTTTTTCATTGAACATCCAGCGATACTCAATCAGAACAGGCGCATAAACCGCATCAGCCTGGGCGAGCGCGCTTGCAACCGCGCCAACATCCCTCAACGGTTCTGGACGAAAACCGCTTTGACAGGCCTCTTGCTTGAAAATGTCATAGACCTTGGCCGCCCAACGCGCTGACAGCCTGTCTTCAGATGCGGCGAGCTGTACGAATTTGCGCTGCTTTACATCTACGGCGGCCCGAATACGATTTACGCCGTCAGCGTCCAACACCGGCCAGCTGTCCGCAGCAGCGGCTTTGAGCCTTTCGTAAACAGCAACCGGGTCTGCGCAAAGCTCGTCATAGGTTAAAAAGATTCGCTCAGCGCCCCGGGTATGCGCTTCGGCCTCCAGCATATGGCGAAGGGTCAACCAGTTTGTTTTTTCTGTAGGCAAACCATCTCGGGCATGAAGCGAAGCCGCGATTTCGCTTGGGTCCCGCGCCATCAGAACATAGACGATCCGCCCCGCAAACGCAGACAGCGCCTCCTTCCAAACAGGCAGCGTTCTGCACAATCTGGGGTCTTTGGCGGCGAATAAAGGCGCATCCGCAAAATGGTCGGACAGCAAACTTTCGACACGATCTTGCGCCGTCTTCGCCTCAGGCGAGCTGAGCCAATCCAGCGGCAAGGCCGCCGTATCAAACCATGTTGTATGAATGTCGGCGAACAATGTGTCGTTAATGTCTACAGCTTCACGGGATTCGTAAAAGCCAAGGGGATTATTGCCCTCTTTTCCTTCGTAAAGATCCGGAGACAAACGGGCGCCAGCGGCTTGCATCATGCGCGTCAACGCGGACGTGCCGCTGCGATGCATTCCAAGAATGATAAACGCTGTTCTGTCGTTTGATGTTACGGGTTGACCGTGCGTCGGTTCCACAACCTTTAACGCCGCGCGTTTGTCCAAAGACCGCACGGCCGAAACGCTCAGGTCCGACAAGGCGGCGCCAGGCTCTCCAAAAACAATTGGAGCAACCTCGGGCTTTATGTAGGGACCGCCGTGAATACGTTCATATTGAGCATGAAAGTCATAACGCGGTTCTGGAGAGTTCGCCGCAACGCCGCCATGGAATTGATGAAACGTTCCCTCCCCAACCAGCGTTACAGGTTGCACGCCGGTCGCCTCACACGCTCGTTTATAAAGATCAAGATTCGCCAACCCGCCGCCGGGCGCATCAAATCGCTCGTCAAATCCGCCCAACTCGTCCCAAAGGGCGCGGGACATGAACAACGCATTGCTCTCTGCAAGAGGTTCAAAATAACCGTCAGCTGAGGACGCCGCGAGAACGGAAATGTCGAATAATTTATAACCATCGGCGCGCCAGTCGACGGTTTTCAACAGCCGGTCTTCCACATCTTGGTTGTAACCACTTTTCACGGCTTCGAATTGCACCTCATTCCCAAGGTGCCAACCAAGGGAAGCAACCACTGTGCGATCATGGAGATTGAGAGCTTGCACGCCTCGGCCAAGAAGGCCTGGAGAGGCCATGCGCGCGCCGTCGATCATGATCGCCACCGCCGCCCCTCGGCTTTCGCGCACAGCCGCATTCATTGCGCAAACGGGGGATGATTTTGCATCATCCACGCGTATAAGGCGAAACACACCCTCCGACTCCCGTTCTGGGGGCATTTCAAATGGTGCAGGCGAGCCGTTGTCGACGACCAGAACTTCATAATCGCCCGGCGCCAAAAGACGCTGACCTTGAGGGCGCAACGTGTACAATGTGCGCGGCGCTTCGCGCGCCATATTGTACACGTTCAAAATAACGCTAAGCTTCGGCGCTTTATACTTTGTCGTCGGCATTCATTCGGCCCTTAGGATACGTCAACACGTTATAACGCAGCCGTTTTTCAATAGAATATTATGTCATCTGTGAGAAAGAGAGGCTTGTAAAGACCGCAGTGTGTCTTGGCTTGCTCCAGACCGAGAAGCTTCAACGGATAAGGGAACTGCGCTGCGTGTTTGCAAGCATATCGAGGCGCGCGTAAGTGTAATGGACGCCTAGCGGGGGAAGACGGCGTGGGAAATGTATAAGAACAACGAGTCCCATTCATGCATGACAGATTTGACGCCATAGATGCGCGCGAAGAGGGCGATGAGATCATAGATGAGGCCTCAATACGCTCAGCGGCTGTGAAATTCATCTTTGTTTTAGGCATGCATCGCAGCGGCACGTCCGCCATAGCCGGCGCCATGCAAGCCTGCGGCCTGACTTTGCCGGAGGATCTCCTGCCCGCCGCCGCGGACAACACCCAAGGGTTCTGGGAAAGCGCTGAGGTTGTCAATTTAAATGATAAAATTTTTGAGCGGCTTGAAAGCTACTGGCATGACCCCTCATCGATCAGTACACACACTCTTGTAGCGCCGTCCCTAGAGGATCTTCAGGAAAAAGCCGTTCATCTTTTACAATCCTATATGAACGCGCCTGCCCCGGTTTTACTGAAAGATCCGCGATTGTCCCGTCTATCGCCCTTTTGGTTAAAGGCCGCAAAAACGGCAGGCGGCAAAAGTGCTTTCGCCATCGCCCTGCGCCGCCCCGAAGACGTCGCAGCCTCTCTCGCCAAACGCGATGATTTTAGCGCTGATAAATCTTTCGCTTTATGGCTGCGATATACTTTGGAAGCGGAACGCCATACGCGCGAACAAGATCGTGTTTTCATCAACTATGAAAACCTTCTGCGTTGCCCCGTCGAAGAAATACGGCGCGCAAACAATGCTTTGGGCCTTACAACGCCCGATGCTGCGCAAAACGATATAACCGAATACGTCGTCGACCGCCCCCAGCGCGAACCAACGTCCTTCGAAACTGACACGCCGGAAATGGTCTCCGCCGTCTGGGGTGCTATGTCGAACGCGCCAACATCGCCTCAAACGGCGGCGCTTTGCGATAATGTATACAATGAAATAGAAACGCCGCGATTTCCGTCATCGGCAGTTCTTTTCGAGCAAAAACGCCACCTAAAACATCGCGGTGATATAATCACCACACAGATCGAATCGATAGAAAAGCAAAGACAAATAATTGAACAAAACAAACGCACTATTAAAGCTAATACGGACGAGATAGAACAAAAAAAATCGTACATAGAAAAAATAAGCAGTCAATTAGACAACACGCTCAACGCGCTGGATTCCCAAAAACGTCATGTCGATCGACTGACATCCGGCATGCGTGGTTTTGCGATTCGGGGGATTGATAAATCCCAACGCGCCCTTGCACATATACGCCACATCATCTGGAAACGCCGGTTTGAATATAGTCTAGAGCCTCTGAAATCCGTCGAAGAACAAGACGCACGGTATTTTAGCCTCGATCAAGACCCCCAAATGCGCCTGGCCTCAACACAGCAAGGGTTCCCTTCCGGTTGGGTGGCGGTGTCATACGACCCCTTGCAAAGCCCGAGCGTACTCAGACCAAGGCTGTATGCAGACGATGGTCAAGGATGGACCGAAAGGTGGAGCGCCCGCCTGGCCAGCGCCGCCTCAGGCGCAGGACGCACCGAAGAAACCTTCTGCCGGCTGCCGGATATTGTCTACGGCCTCCGTTTTGATCCCATGGATACACCAGGCGCGTTCCAAATCGGAAGCCTAAACATCCGTGAAATAAGTCACATAGAGCTTTTTATAGGACTTGCACGAAAGAAAATAGAATCACGAAAAGCGCATAATTTAAAGCTAACGGATTATATTGGTTGGATCTGGCGACGTTTACGCGAAGGCGGCTTAACGCACATCAAACACAAATTGGTCGACCAAGGAGATTCTAACAGCTATGAGGCATGGATCAACGCTTTCCACGATTTATCGGATGAAGACGGTCAAGCGATTTTAAAGGATATAGAGACGCTCAAAAAAAGACCTCTTATTTCCGTTATTATGCCGACCTACAACACGCCGCCGCAATATTTGCGCCAGGCCATCGATTCCGTCAAACGGCAATTATACTCCGATTGGGAGTTGTGCATATCGGACGATTGCTCAACAGATCCACAGACCCGTGAACTCTTACAACTGTATGAAAACTCAGACCCGCGTATAAAAATTCACTGGCGCACGCAAAACGGAGGCATTTCTCAGACCAACAACAGCGCTATCGCAATCGCAAAGGGGGAATATTGCGCCTTCCTCGACCATGATGACGAACTTACCCCGCATGCGCTCTATATGATTGCAAGGGCGGTGGAGGATAATGACTGTGCAGACATTATCTACACGGACTCCGATAATATCACCGAAACAGGGCACAGGTTTGATCCGTTCTTCAAGCCGGACTGGAATTATGACCTGCTGCTTGCTTTTAACTATTTCAACCACCTGACCGCATATCGCACTCAAATCATTAAAGATGTCGGAGGCTTTAAAAGCGAATATGATGGCAGTCAGGACTATGACCTGGCGTTACGGGCCATTGAGAAAGCCCATAAAGACGGAATAATTCACGTCCCGCATATTCTTTATCACTGGCGTGTACTGTCGACATCTTTTTCTAAAACGCAAAAGCAAGAAGCGGTCGACGCAGGACAAAAAGCGCTGCAAAGCCACTTCGATAGAATTGGCGGCGGCGCGGAGATAGAACCCTGCCCGCGTACGGAAATTTTTCATAAAGCACGATTTACGTTCGACAACGAACCACCGCTTGTCTCTATCCTTATTCCTACACGCGATCAGCTTAATCTTCTGTACCGCTGCGTTGACAGCATTCTCAAAAAAACCACAGGCGTTGATTATGAAATACTCATTATAAACAATCAAAGCAAAGAACAAGACACCCTCACTTATTTTGACGAGATTCAGAAAAAAACAAACGTACGCGTTATCAATTTCAATAATCCGTTTAACTTCTCTGCCATCAATAATTTTGCAGCCGATCATGCGCATGGAAACATACTTGCGTTTGTAAACAATGATATTGAGGTGATCACGCCGAACTGGTTGGAAGAAATGACCAAACACGCCATGCGACCGGATATTGGAGCCGTTGGCGCAAAACTGTATTATGAAGATGAAACAATTCAACACGGGGGCGTGATTTGCGGCATTGGAGCGAACGGAAAAGACGCCATCGCCGGTCACGCCCACCGTCATTTTCCTAAAAATGCCAAAGGTTACTTTTGGCGCTTACTGGTAACCCATCAGGTGAGCGCCGTGACGGCGGCCTGTATGGTGATGCGGAAAACGATCTTCGATGAAGCCGGCGGATTTGACGCCGAGCATTTACCTATCGCCTACAATGACGTCGATTTGTGTTTGAAGATTCGCGCGCTGGGTTACGCCAATCTTTGGACGCCGGATGCGGAGTTATATCACTTTGAATCGAAATCTCGGGGTGCAGACACGTTTGGCGACAAAAAAGTAAGACTGCAGAATGACGTAACGTTTATGCGTGAAAAATGGGGCGATGATGTGCTGCTTGACCCCTATTACAACCCGAACCTTACTCTAAACACAGAAGATTTTGCGTTAGCATTTCCGCCGCGGGCGCACTGTCCCTGGCGCACATAACATGTGAGTTTATTTTTTAATCGCTGACGCTTTTAGGAAGAATATCGTGTTCTGCAAGTTGCGCCTCCAAACGCTTCACAGCGGCCGCATATATCAGCTTGTCATATTTTATATAGGGCTCAAAAACCTCTAAAATACGTTCGTCGCTAATATCTAAACCATATCGCTGCGGCAAAGCATTTCTATGATCCAGCTTCTCCGGTTTCGGCCAACCCATAATGTGGTTGATCAGGTTCATTGAGTCCTCATATCTCTCAACAACACCGATACATTCGAAGAACGCCATAGCCTCAACAGCTTTTTCAGCATGTTCTTTCGTCATTTTTTGATCCGCCCACAATGTTTCGAAATAGCGCGCCATACAATTATCAAAAAGGCTTCGCGCCATGTCTCCCATCGTTTCAAAAAAACGCTTCAAATCAGCGGGATCGGAGAAATCTACTTTCTGTAAGTTACGAGACAAATTACGAGCCGCGGGAAATGTTTGCTCAAATGAATCTTCATTTTCCGGATCAGATAAGTGGCGAACCCAAGCCAAATGCGAGGCAAGCTGATCTTGGGGACGCCGTACAAAGCTGATCGTGCGATAATTTTCTTCAAGCCCGCTGACAAGCTGCACGTAAGTGAAGTTATTCCTGGCGACGTGACCGCCTAAAAAATCGTACTTTTTGAACCTTTCCGGATCACGCCAGGCAAGCATGAAACTATTTGGCACGCGCTCTTGCGGAAAGTGCGCACTCAGCGCTGCATGCACAGAGCTGCCGGCGGTTTTAGGGATGTGCATAAAGAAAACTTGAGGCATATTTACAGCCTGACCCGACCATCGCGTTTGCAATAAACGACGTATTTGGCGCATGTTTAAGCACCTGTAACATTTACATTTTTCAACAATCCTACCTACAGGAAGACCTTTGCATCATCAACACTGTGGCGACGAGCTCCATCTTACAGGTTCTACAAAGTCTCCCAAACGACACAATTTGATGTGAGCAAATCGCCTTAAAGCGTCTCCTGTTCAATCGGAATCAGGCAGGCGCTTTAAGTCTTTGTTTTTTCGCATTTCCGGACGGCCAACCGTACACACTTGGCCTGGAAAGGCTTTAAAGCGGCGATGCACGCCAAGGCGCCGTCATAAAGCGGCCACTTGCTTGAAGTTTAGCAGCATCACATGTTCGTGCGTTCAAGACGACTTTGGCGAAACGTAACGCCGGTCACGCAAAGCCGGTTTCGCCGACAAGCACGATCGAATTCGCAATCATATGCCTCGCAAACATCTTGCTTCATATGATCTCCAGAGCTTTCAAGCCATGACTTAAAATCGCTTGCAGCTCTAAAGTCTTCGTTGACCGCGACGAGGTGACGAATAACCGATGTCTGCTTATTGGCCCGGCGGTCCCGCCGAAGCGCTAAGCTCGGTCGACCCAAACGGGGGTGGACTTAAAGGAAGGCGTTTTGCTCCGTGGATCAACCTGTGTGCTCGTCAGAATATTGGCCTCGGGATAATAGGCCATGACACACCCTTTAGGCAGATCGAATCTATAAACCGTAACGCCCGACATACGCCCTTGAGCAGACCAAATATCCGCCGCCATGCCCTCCTGCAAACCTAATTTATCCATGTCTTCTGCATTCATAAGTATAGACCATCGCGTTTCAGTTTGACGGTAACTATCCTTATCTTCATAAATTATAGAGTTAAACTGACCTTCGCTGCGTATCGTCGTCAGTCGAAAGGGCGCTTGCGCCTCCTGCGGCTTAAGCTCTACCGTGCGAAATTGGGCCTTGCCTGAGGCGGTTTGAAATACCGGCGTATGGAGCAAACGATTGCGAATGTGAAATTCTTTTTTTGCAACGTCGATGTCCGCAAGCTCTTCCATGCCTGGAACCGTATCGGCGATGGCTTGCCGCACCGTGCTATGGCGACGGAAGGCGTGAAAATCAATCGGACCATCCGGCAACAAACGGCTGGCGAGATCGCACAGGATAACCGTTTCTGGACGGATGTTTTCAAAGCGGCGGATACCGCCATCGCTTAACCGTACATAGTTAAACATAGATTCTTGCGTCGTCGGCTCCCACTCCTCATCTCGGGCGGTGACAGGAAGAACAAGACTTTCTCCGCTATCAACACCTGCAAAATGACTGCGATTTAGGGTCGTGGTGAGGCTGAGTTTAAAAGCGATCGCATCAAGCGCCTGCTCCGCCCAGCGGGCGTTAGGGTTTGCCGCATACAAATTACCGCCCATAAGGACCGCTGCATCTATACGCCCGTCAGCCGCCGCGTGCATAGAAGCCATTGTGTCAAGCCCCTTTTCAGCCGGCAGCGATACGCCGAAAGCTTTCTCAATGCGGGCGATCACGTCTTCAGGTAAAACCGGCTTCACCCCGATCGTACCGATACCCTGGACGTTCGAGTGTCCCCTCAGCGGCAAAAGGCCTGCTCCAGGGCGGCCAATCATACCGCGTAAAAGAGCGAGATTGGAGATGTATTCAATATTCTCAACACCATGAACATGATGCGTCATGCCCATCCCCCAGGCGAACACCGCCGATTGAGCCTTTCCATAAACCTCAGCCGCTTTTTCGATATCGCTGCGCGCAATGCCAGTGCGCTCGACAATCACCTCCCAGGAGGTTTTCGAGATATTCTCTGTGAAATCCGAAAAGCCCTCTGTGTAGTTATTAATAAACGACACATCCGCCTGGCAGCGCTCTATGATGGCTTTTGCAAGCCCCTTGAAAAGAGCAATATCTTCACCAATCTTCGGCTGCAGGTAGATGGAAGCGATCTCGCTGCCCCCTGTCAAAAGGGATTTTGGGCTCTTTGGCACGGCGAATTTCACCAGCCCTGGCTCGCGTGCGGGATTGATGACGATGACATGCCCCCCGCGCTCACGGCAGGATTTCAAAGCATGAATAAATCGTGGGTGGTTCGAAGACGGATTAGCGCCTATAACAAAAATAAGATCGCTTTTCCATAAATCCTCAAGCTCCACCGTAGACGTACCGGTTCCGATGGCGCCCGACAGTGCGACGCCGGTCGCCTGATGACAATAATAAGAGCAGTTCGTCACATTATTGGTGCCGTACGCCCGGGCCAGGAGTTGAAATACAAAGCCCGCCTCGTTGGATGACCGGCCGGAGGAATAAAAGAACGTCCGGTTTGGGTCCACAGCACAAAGCCGCGCGGCGGCCAGCTCCATAGCCTCGTCCCAATCGATCCGGCGATAGCGCTCGGACCCTGCGGGCTTATAAATTGGAAAACCGAGCCGGCCGAGATGTTCCGTCTGACGGGCGTCCAGCTCCTTAAGTTCCGAAAGGGGGTGGTCGAAGACCTCAACAGGAATTTCGGGTTGAATATCCGTTGACTGGGCCTGGACGGACTTATTGCAGACGGACGGAAACTCTCTGCGCTCGTTGGTCATGCCGCCAAGCTGACCGCCCATGCCATAAGCGCACGCTTTGCATGCATTTTTTGCATTAAGCGCCTTAGCCGCTTTACCGACGCCAATACGCCGCACAGTGTTTAACGTGTAGAGAACTTTCTTCGCGCCGCCGCCAATGGGCTCAACCTTCATCTTCGCCTCCGATGCTCGTCTGCGAAGTATCTCAGATGTGCGCGCCGCCATCAATGAAAACGACTTGAGATTGTTTCGGCCCGCACCAGATCCTCAGGCGTGTTGACGTTAAAAAAGCCATGGGTCTGTGGAAATACGATACGCCCGGCCTCGCACGCTTGTGCAAGTGCGTGCAGGGAAAGCCCCTGGCCCTGCATCTCCTTTAAAACAGGCTTCAGATCCGCCAATCGCCAGCGTGCGAAGGTCGGGTGGGCGCGTCCCTCAGGATCGCATGCAATAGCAGACCCCGCGTCAACACAGAGCCTGGCGTTAAGATCGCGCGGCGCGAAAGGGCCGTCCACAGGCGCCGTCAGCAGGTATGGAACATCCGCAGCGTGAAGCTCAACCCAAGCCGCCGCCGCCCATAACCCGGCACAAGGCCCCGCCGGCCCGTCCGCCCGATCGGCGACAGCAGGAATATCGAGACCGTAGTTATGGGGCCCGGCGATAACGAGACGGTCCGCCTGGGGCGCCAGCCGCGCATAGGCATGGTCGACAAGCCGTTGTCCGGCAAGCATCAAGCCCCCCTTATCCACGCCGCCCATACGACGCCCATCGCCGCCGGCGAGGAGGACGGCGAGGCTCTGAACGCCTCTTTCGGAAAGAACAATATCGGACATAGTGCGTTGAATAAGGCCCCTAACGCCAACCGTTATTTTTCAAACAAAACATAAAACGAGGATGTGCGGCCATAACCTGACTGTCTTGAGCGTTGCGCCGAACTTAACAGGAACGCTTTTCAGTATCCGATAGAGCGCACTCAATCGAACAGTTGTTTTTTGAGGCGTCCAATTCAGTCAGGCTGTATTCCGTCCTCGCGACAATAGCCGGACACTGAAAAAAATAAGCGGTCGCCTTCAATCACTTCAATCTCCGCGCCTTTGACGCCGCCAACCTGAACCCTGTCCAGTTTATCGCCTTATGCCATATCGTCGAGGCCTGTTGTCTATCTGTGTATGGCGGGACTGTAGCTGCAATCGCCGAAACCATCGCACGGCTTGCTTTATTCTTGATAGAGATCACGGCTCACATGTTTTATAGCAGACCAACATCGCATGCGCCGCATACGCAAAAAGAGGACGCGGTGACGTCCTCTTTGAATGTTTCTCATAGAGCTGAAAGAACGAGGCTTATCCCGTCATCGTGTTCAGCTCTTCAATTTTGCTGCGGGTCTGTTCTACGACAGAGCCGATCTCAGAGGACAGTTTTGAGGAATGCTGCGCCAAGGTTTTCACTTCAGAGGCGACAACGGCGAACCCCTGACCGGCCTCACCGGCGCGGGCGGATTCAATGGTCGCGTTTAAAGCAAGCAAATTGGTTTGGTCCGACACGCTTGAGATATTGTTGGCGGTTTCATTAATCTGTTCCAGCACAGACGTCATGATGGCCTCTGTTTCCTGAGCGGCGGTGCGGCGCGCTGTGACATCCGACGCGATCAAAACGACACTGGAAATATCGCCCTCAACGCCGCGCACAGCCTGAATTGTGCCCGACAGGAACGCCGGCTCACCGGTCTTTTTGCAAAGGTCCAACTCCTTGCTCAACGAAACGCCTTGCATAAGCTGGTTATGGTCCCCGCTGGAGACGCATTTTTGATATGACAGGGCATGCATTGCGTGGGGGTCATCCATGCTGGCGACGCCAATGAGATCCAACGCAAGCGGATTAAGCGTTGACAACTGTCCTTGACCGTCCCATTCGACGACAACATTAGACAACTCAATCGCATCAATGCGCGCACTAGCGTCTATCGCTTTCAACTTCGTATTGGTGACATTGGCCTGTATGGAGATGAAGCGCTCTAAAACACCGTCTTTGTTGAAGATCGGATTAATTGACAAGGAAATCCAATATGGCCGTTTGTCTGCGGTGTAATTTAGAATTTCTTCATAGAACGGTTCCTGTGCAGCAATTTTGTCCCTGATACGCGCTACAGTCTGCGGATCTGTGTTCGGGCCTTGCAGCAGATCACCCGGCTTTTGGCCGATCGCCTCATCCGCGGAGAAGCCCGTCAATCGCGAAAACCCTGGATTGCAATATTGAATGCGGCCATCGGGGCCCGTTATGATAACGCTGTTGTCGGTTTCATCGGCCACAAGCGACAGAATGTTGTACTTCTCGCGCTGTTTAACCTCTTCTGTGATGTCCGTTGCATACTTTACGACTTTGAACGGATCGCCGTTCATATCGAGGATTGGGTTATAGGACGCCTGGATCCAGACCTCGCGCCCGCCCTTGCCAAGACGCTTGTATTCGCCCGAGGAAAACTCCCCCCGGCCAAGACGCGCCCAAAACTGGGCGTAGTCATCGCTCTCAGCGTAGCTCGGCTCGGCGAACATTCTGTGGTGCTGGCCTT
>JBCDBL010000065.1:0-24209 GCA_039183635.1 Pseudomonadota bacterium | reverse complement strand
TTGAGAACAAGCGCGACGGGATCGAAGTCGTCGCCATCAACGATCTCGGCCCGGTGGAGACGAATGCGCACCTTTTAAAATATGACAGCGTCCACGGCGTGTTCCCGAGCGACGTCAGCGTCGACGGCGACGCCTTGAACGCCGGCCGCGGTCCCATCAAAGTGACGGCGATCCGCGACCCCAAAGAATTGCCTTGGGGCGACATGGGCGTCGATATCGTATTCGAGTGCACCGGCATTTTCGCGTCGAAAGAAAAAGCCTCGGCCCACCTTGAAGCGGGCGCGAAGCGCGTTCTTGTCTCCGCTCCGGCCTCCGGCGCGGACAAAACCATCGTCTACGGCGTCAACCACGATCAGCTGACGGGCGATGACCTTGTGGTCTCCAACGCCTCCTGCACCACCAACTGTCTTGCGCCCGTCGCGAAGGTGCTGAACGACGCCATCGGCATTGAACGCGGTTATATGACGACGGTTCACGCTTACACGGGCGACCAGCCGACCCTTGATACAATGCATAAGGATTTGTACCGGGCGCGGGGCGCCGCCAGCTCGCAAATCCCGACATCTACAGGCGCAGCCAAAGCGGTCGGCCTCGTCCTGCCGGAGCTTGCCGGCAAGCTTGATGGTTCCGCCGTGCGCGTGCCGACGCCGAACGTATCGATGATCGATCTCGTCTTTACGCCGAAGAAAGACACGAGCGTTGAAGAAGTGAACAGCGCCATCGTCGCGGCGGCGGACGGGCCGTTGAATGGCGTTCTGTGCTATACCGACGCGCCGCTGGTCTCTGCGGACTTCAACCACAATCCGGCGTCGTCGACGTTCGCCCTGCCGCAAACGCAAGTTATGGAAGGCAAGCTCGTTCGCGTTCTGTCCTGGTACGACAATGAATGGGGCTTCTCCACCCGGATGAGCGATACAGCGTTGGCGATGGCCAAGCATATATAAGCGGGGTTAACGTATGAGCACAGTACGCACCCTTGACGACCTTGATCTTGCCGGCAAACGCGTCCTTGTGCGCGTTGATTTCAACGTGCCGATGCAGGACGGCGTTGTGACGGATGCGACGCGGATCGAGCGGGCGCTGCCCACTATTCGCGTGCTGTCCGAAAAAGGCGCGAAAGTCATCCTTCTGTCCCACTACGGACGACCGAAAGGCGAGCGGAGGGCGGAGATGTCTTTGGCGCCTGTCGGCGCGGCGCTGTCGAAGCTCATGGACGGGCCTGTCGCCTTTGCCGAAGACTGCATTGACGAGGCCGCCAGCGCCGCCGTTTCAGGTTTGTCCGATGGCGGTGTTTTGCTGTTGGAGAACACGCGATTCCATAAGGGCGAGGAGGCGAACGATACGGATTTCGCCAGGGCGCTTGCAAAAAATGGTGATGTTTACATCAACGACGCGTTTTCCGCCGCGCACCGCGCCCACGCCTCGACCGAGGGGGTTGCAAAGCTTCTCCCTTCCGCAGCCGGCCGGGCGATGGAGCGGGAGCTTGATTATCTGTCCCAGGCCCTCTCCGCGCCGAAGCGTCCGGTGATCGCCATTGTCGGCGGCGCGAAAATCTCCACCAAGCTCGATCTGTTGTCGAACCTTGTGGCCAAAACCGATCGCCTTGTGATTGGCGGCGGCATGGCGAACACGTTCCTCGCGGCCAAAGGCCATGATGTGGGGGCGTCCCTGTGCGAACACGATCTTGGCGCGACGGCCCGGGACATTCTGGCGGCGGCGGAAAAAGCCCATTGCGAGGTGATCCTGCCCGAGGACGTGGTGGTCGCCAAAGAGTTTAAGGCCCATGCGGACCATGTGGTGAAGCCGGCGGACGCGGTTTCCGGCGAGGATATGATCCTCGACGCCGGTCCCGCCACGGTGGACCTCATCGCCGATAAAATCGAAGGCGCGGCGACGCTCGTCTGGAACGGGCCTCTGGGTGCGTTTGAGATTGCGCCGTTTGACACCGCCACCGTTGAGGCGGCGCGGTTTGCGGCCAAACGCGTGAAGAGTAACGGGCTGATCGCCGTCGCCGGCGGCGGCGACACGGTGGCCGCGCTCAACCACGCCGGGGCGGCCGATGATTTCACATACGTCTCCACGGCCGGAGGCGCGTTTTTAGAATGGCTCGAGGGCAAAACTCTGCCCGGGGTGAAGGTTTTGGAAAGGGAGTAACGGGATGAACTTGGACGCACTTAACAAAGTGGCCGTGGCGATGGTCGCGCCGGGCAAAGGCATTCTGGCGGCGGACGAATCCTCCGGCACGATTAAAAAGCGGTTCGACTCTATCAATGTGGAGTCCACGGAGGACAATCGCCGGGATTATCGGGAGATGCTGTTCCGCACCGAGCAGGCGATGAAAGATCATATTTCCGGCGTCATCCTGTTCGACGAAACCATCCGGCAAAACGCCGCCGACGGCACGCCGCTTGTGAAGCTTATTCAGGATGCAGGCTCCATCCCCGGCATCAAGGTGGACAAGGGCGCGAAAGACTTCACGGCTTTTGCAGGCGAAAAAGTGACCGAAGGGCTTGACGGCCTCCGGGAACGGTTGGCGGAATATTACGAGCTTGGCGCGCGCTTTGCGAAATGGCGGGCGGTGATCGATATCGGCCGCGGCGGCGATACGGCCATGCCGTCCTACACGTGCCTTAAGGCCAACGCCCATGCCCTGGCGCGGTATGCGGCGCTTTGTCAGGAGGCGGAGATCGTACCCATCGTCGAGCCTGAGGTGTTGATGGACGGCGATCACGACATTGACCGCTGCTATGAGGTGACGGAAATGACGCTGCGCCTTTTGTTTGAGGAGCTTTACGAGCAACGCGTGGCGCTGGAAGGAACCATCCTGAAACCGAACATGGTGATCGCCGGCAAAAAGTCCGATCGCCAGGCTGGCGTTGAAGAAATTGCGGAAAAAACCGTGAAATGCTTCCGCGCCTCTGTGCCGGCCGGCTTGCCGGGCATCGTGTTCCTGTCCGGCGGTCAGTCCGACGAGGAGGCGACGGCGCACCTGAACGCCATGAACGCGGCCTACGACATGCCCTGGGGGCTGTCCTTCTCCTACGGCCGCGCGTTGCAGGCCGCGCCCTTGAAAGCCTGGAGCGGCAAAGCGGAGAACGTTCCCGCCGCGCAAGCCGCCTTCGCCCACCGCGCCAAGATGAACGGCCTCGCGCAGCTTGGGCAATGGTCGAAGGACAAAGAGGCGGCGTAAGCCGCCTTACACGGACCATGCGCGCCTTCAACCCCGTCTTCGCCGCCCGGTCGACGACGATCTTCGAGACCATGTCGCGCCTCGCCCAGGCGGAAGGCGCGATAAATCTCGGCCAGGGGTTTCCCGACGAAGACGGGCCGGTTGATATCCGGGAGCGCGCCGGGGCGGCCCTTCGGGACGGGCCCAATCAGTACCCGCTCATGGCCGGCCTGCCGGAGCTGCGCCAGGCGGTGGCGGACCATGAAAAACGGTTTTACGGCCTCGACATCGACTGGTCCCGGCAAACGCTTGTCACCTCCGGCGCGACGGAGGCGTTGGCGGCGGCGTTCCTGGCGTTTCTTCAGCCCGGGGACGAAGTGATCCTGATCGAGCCGTTTTACGACAGCTACCTCGCCATGATTGAGGCCGCCGGCGCGCGCGCCGTCTATGTCTCGATGCAGCCGCCGGGTCCGGCGGCTGGGTGGACGCTGCCGCGGGAGCGCCTTGCGCAAGCCTTCGGGCCGAAAACCAAACTGATTGCGATCAACACGCCCCACAATCCGACGGGGGCTGTTCTCAGTGATGACGATCTTGCGTTTCTCGCAGGCCTTGTGGAGGAAAACGACGCTTACGTTATATGCGACGAGGTGTATGAACACATTGTGTTCGACGGCGCGACGCACAGGCCTTTGATGACATTGCCCGGCATGGATGAAAGGTGCGTGCGCATCGGGTCCGCGGGCAAGACGTTTTCTCTAACCGGCTGGAAGGTGGGCTATGTGGTGGGCGCGCCGGACGTCATCGCCGTTGTCGCTAAAGCCCATCAGTTCCTCACCTTTACGACGCCCCCGGCGCTTCAGGCCGCCGTCGCCTACGGTCTTCATAAATCCGACGGATATTTCCAGGGCCTCGCCTACGACATGCAGGAGCGGCGGGACATTCTGACGGCGGGCTTGAAGGAGGCGGGGTTCGCCGTTGCGGCGTCGGCGGGGACGTATTTCCTGACCGTCGACATCTCCGCCATCGGCTATGTCGGGACGGATGCGGAGTTTTGCGAGGAGATCACCCGCAACGCCAAGGTGGCGGCCGTGCCGGTCAGCGCATTTTACAGCGTTTCGGCGGCTGAAGCCCCGACAAATTATGTGCGGTTTTGTTTCTGTAAATCCGCAGAAACTCTGCGTGTCGCGGCGGAGCGGTTGAAAGCCTATACCGCATGACCGAAGATGCGCCGGACCGGTGTCGCCTCTATCTCATCACTCCGCCGATTGTTGAGGATGCGAAAGGTTTCGCCGATGCGTTTGAGAGCGTCCTTGACGCCGGGGACGTCGCCTGCCTGCAGGTGCGGTTGAAGTCTGCTGACGGCGTTGCGGCGCCGGACGATCATGTCCTTGCCGTTGCGGCGGCTTGCCATGGGGTGACGGCGCCGCGGGAGATCCCGCTTCTCATCAACGACAGGCCGGACCTCGCCCAACAGGCCGGCGCGGAGGGCGTCCATATCGGCCAGGGCGACGCGCCCTATGCTGAGGCGAGAGCGCTGTTGGGGGAAGACGCCGTCATCGGCGTCACGTGTCACGCCTCCCGGCATCTGGCGATGGTGGCGGGCGAGGCGGGGGCGGACTATGTGGCTTTCGGCGCGTTTTTTCCAACGGCCACCAAGACCCCAAGCGCGGCGGCGACGCCGGAGATTTTAACCTGGTGGTCGGAGCTGTTCGTGGTCCCCAGCGTTGCGATTGGCGGCGTGACGGCGGAAAATTGCGGCGAGCTTTCAAACGCAGGTGCAGATTTTGTCGCAGTTTCCAGCGGCGTGTGGACCCACCCTGATGGGCCCGCTGCGGGCGTTGAACAGATCAACGCCGCCCTTCAAGCGATTTGACAGCGCCGCGCCCTGTTCCAGGCAAATGCGCGTTTGCGCGATACCTGCATAGGCTGTACGCAGGGGTGAAGAATCGACATACTAAAGCAATGTGATTTTAATGTGGATCGCTCCATTGCTCTAAGCCTTGGGTTTTAGGCGCATCCAGACGGTGAACCGGTGTTCAAGTCGCCTAAAAACGTTTTAAAGAACCGAGCAAAGCTAAGGGAAAGGGCCCCCATGAAAGGGCGACATGCCGTGACGCGACAACTGATCATCACAACCGCGGCGATTTTGTTCACAAGCGCCGCATCGGCCCAAACCCCGCAACTGCGCTTGCCGTCACAAGCGGCCGCGCCCGTAGAAGCGGGAGCCGACGCATCGTACGAAAGTGCGGCGTTCGCCTACCGCGCCGGGCGTTTTGAGGAGGCGTATGCGGCGCTGCAACCGCTGGCTGCGTCTGGCAATGGGAACGCCCAGTATCTTTTAGGCCGCATGTTTGCAAATGGCGAAGGCGCGCCGAAAAACATCGTCCGTGCGATTGAGCTCTACGCCGCCTCCGCAGAGCAGGGACAGGCGGATGCGCAATACGCCCTGGGCGAGCTTGCCTATGCGGGCGGGGATGTTCAAAAAGATTTGCGCCGGGCGGCCGACTGGTTCGCACTCGCCGCCGAGCAGGGGCATCTCCAGGCGCAATTGCGCCTTGCGTTCATGTATCTTGACGGGGACGGGGTGGACCCGGACCCTGCGCGCGCCGCTGACTGGTTCGCTCCGGCCGCCGCCTCCGGCGATCGGGAAGCCCAGCACAATCTCGCTGTCGCTTACCTTATCGGGCGCGGTCGTCAACAGGACTACCCTGAGGCGTCGCGCTGGTTTCTCGCTGCGGCGGAACAGGGCCATCCAGACGCACAGTATAATCTCGCTTTGCTGTATGACTCCGGCCTCGGCGGGCCGGCCAATCCCGACGAGGCGGCGTATTGGATGGGCAAGGCGGCGGAGCAAAATGTCACCGAAGCGCTGACGGCGATGGGCCTGTTGACGTATCAGGGCCGCGGGGCCGCCCAGTCCTTTGACGGCGCTGCAGATTGGTTCGCCAAGGCAGCGGCCGCCGGTGATCCCGAAGGCCAGTTTCTGTACGCCGTCGTTCTCGCCCAGGGCCGCGGGGTCGCCCAGGACGATGCGGCGGCCTATGAATGGGTTTCCCGCGCCCTGCGCAACGACCCCGCCGCCGACCCCCAGGCCGTCGCTGAACGCACGGCCTTGAAGGAGGCCCTCGGCGAACGTCTTTCTCCGGATCAGCGCATCGCCGCGGAAGTGAAGGCGCAGGGGCGGGCGGAGTAACGCACTGCATCGCACCCGCATCCGAAGATCCCTGTGTGCGGTGGGATTGTCGGTTATGGGGAGGTTATGATTTTTTGTTCTCCGCTTGTTCTTTCCCTTCGATCCGACGCAGTCTATGCTCCGCGCCCATGAACGAGACGATTCGCATTCTCGGCGTCGACCCCGGGCTGCGGCGCACCGGCTGGGGCGTGGTGGAGCGCGCGGGGACGCGCTTGTCCTATGTCGCCTGCGGGGCGCTCGCGATCGCGGCGGACCGTCCGCTGGCGGACAGGTTGTGCGATATTCTGCGCGGGCTTGAGGAAATCATCGCCGCGCATGGTCCGGCGGAGGCGGCGGTGGAGAAAACATTCGTGAACGCCAATCCGGCTTCCGCGCTGGTGCTGGGTCAGGCCAGGGGCGCGGCGCTGCTCGCGCCGGCCCTCGCCGGCTTGCCGGTGGCCGAATATGCGCCCAACGAGGTGAAAAAGTCCGTCGTCGGCGTCGGCCACGCCGACAAAGCCCCAATCAAGGCCATGGTCGGCGTCCTGCTGCCGGCCGCGCGGCCCGGCAGCGCCGACGCCGCCGACGCGCTCGCCATCGCCATTTGCCACGCCCACGCGCGCCAGGCGCGCGCGCTGCGCTTAAGGGCGAGCGCATGATCGGCTCACTGAAAGGAACCGTCGCCCGCCTTGGGGAGAACACGGCGGTGATTGAGGTTGCGGGCGTCGGCTATCTTGTCCAGGCTGGTGCGCGCACATTGGAAAAACTGTCCGTGGGCGAAGCGGCGGCGCTGTCCATCGAAACCGCCGTCCGGGAGGATTATATCCGCCTCTACGGGTTCCATGAGGAAACCGAGCGCCTCGCCTTCGTCACGCTGCAATCGGTCCAGGGGGTGGGGGCGAAACACGCCTTCGCCATTCTCGACGTTCTGTCCCCGTCGGACCTGTTCGACGCCATCACCCATGGTGATATCGCCGCGGTGACCCGCGCCCATGGGGTTGGCAAAAAGCTCGCTGAACGGATTATGACGGAGTTGAAAGGCAAGGCAGGCGCCTTTGTTGCGCCCATGGGAGCCGCGACGCTGAAGCCGGCGGCGAACGGCGCTGCTGCGGCGCCCGTCGACGCCGGCGCCTCGGCGCGCGCCGATGCGGCCTCGGCGCTTGTCAACCTTGGCTATGACGGCGTCGATGCGCGCCGGGCGGTGGCGGCGGTTGCAGGCGGCGGGGCGGTCGCCGACGTCGGCGCCCTTGTCACCGCCGCTCTGAAGGAGCTCGCCCTATGACGGCGGCCAATGACAGGATCATCGCTGCGGAGCCCCAGGCGGAGGATATGGACGCCGCCCTGCGGCCCAAGCGTCTCGACGATTTTACCGGTCAGCCGAAAGCGAAAGAGAATCTGCGGGTTTTCGTGGAGGCCGCCCGCCGGCGGGGGGAGGCGATGGACCATGCGCTTTTGTTCGGCCCCCCGGGTCTCGGCAAAACAACGCTCGCCCAGATCATCGCCAATGAACTTGGGGCCGGGTTTCGCGCCACCTCCGGTCCGGTGATCGCCAAGGCGGGCGATCTTGCCGCGTTGCTCACCAATCTTGAGCCCCGGGATGTTTTGTTCATTGATGAAATTCACCGTCTCTCGCCGGCGGTGGAGGAGATTCTCTATCCGGCGATGGAGGACTTCGCCCTCGATCTGATTATCGGGGAAGGGCCGGCGGCGCGGTCTGTAAAAATCGATTTGCCGCCTTTTACGCTTGTGGGCGCCACCACGCGGTCCGGGCTTTTAACGACGCCCCTGCGCGACCGGTTCGGCATTCCGGTTCGGCTTGAATTTTACGACGTATCCGACCTTGTGAAAATTATCGCACGGGGCGCCAGCCTGCTCGGCGCCGGCATGACCGAGGACGGAGCTACGGAGATCGCCGCCCGGGCCCGCGGCACGCCGCGGATCGCCGGCCGTCTGTTACGCCGGGTACGGGATTTCGCCACCGTCGAGGGTGCGGAAAAAATCTCCCGCAATCTTGCAGATGCTGCGCTCACACGGCTTGACGTCGACCGGCTCGGCCTTGACGCCATGGACCGGCGCTATCTTCATTTGATTGCGGAACACTTTGGCGGCGGGCCGGTGGGTGTCGAAACCCTGGCGGCGGCCCTTTCAGAGGCGCGTGACGCGATTGAGGATGTGATTGAGCCTTATTTGATCCAGCAGGGGCTTGTCCAACGCACCCCCCGGGGTCGCCTTCTGGGCGCCCGCGCCTGGACGCATCTTGGTCTAAACGCGCCGAAGCCAACCGACCAGGGCGGCGCGTTTTTGGGTTAGGTCTGTTTATCTTTTCGTTTGTAGGCAAACGGCTATACAGCACGCCCCGGTGAATCCAATTAAACGAGACGTGCGCTAGTTTCCAAGTTTTGCTGAACCGAATGAGCCGACGGCCGTTTCCGTCGTGTTGCCGAGGCTCCAGGTGCCGGCGGCTTCGGCCGCCGCCGGGCCATAGAATTGGCCCTCGAAAGCGCCGGAATAGCTTGTATCCGTTTCGACCGATGTCGTGCCGGAAAACGAAACGCCGCTTGTGATGGAGCCTGTTCCGACCATTTCCAGCCATTGTTCCGGTGCGCTTCCGCCGAGGGCGTTTTCCCGCAAAAAGACTGCGCCTACGCCGATATCACCCGTGGAGAAATCGGCGGTGATGCCAAAACCACCGGAAATATCGTAAACGGCGTCGGCTGTAGTCAGAGCGCCGATGGCGAGCCCCTCATATTGCGCCGTACCCGTCGTCGGCATGGTTTCCGTTTCAACGCCGAACGCCCAGTATCCAAGGGTTGCGTCCGCTGAGGCTGCGCCGGACGAAGCCCAGGCGCCGAAAGCGCTGTAGACGAGTGTTGATTGACTGATAATTGCGCCGCCGCTGTCGCGCTCGATAGCGACGATGGTCGCCGGATCGATGAACAACAATTCCGATCCGTTCGAGACGAATTGCTGGAATGCAGCGCCATCGGCGCTGACGCGGTCGCCCGATGCGAAGGTTTCTTCAAAGTTTACCCCCCCTGAGGCGAAGGTTACAGTGAAGCTGTCCGCTGCAGCATTGTAGAGAATGCTGGCCGGCGAGGAAAAGCCTACGGAAGTTGTGGATACGTTTGACGGCGCCCCGCTGCCGGTGTCGACGTTAAAGCTGATGGCGGACATCGCCGCTGCGAACAGCTCGTCCACCGTCAAGTTGGCTATGCTTTCGTTTGTCGGGGATCCTGGCGGCGGCGTGGTCGGCGTCATGGAGCTCCCGCCTCCGCCGCAGGCGGCGAGGGCGAAGCTGGATATGACGAAGAGTGCCGGCAAACGCTGATACATACCTAAAACCTTCTGCTACGCCGCAATATAGTTCTTCATTATGGCGTAAAAATAGTTAAGAAACACGCTTAATTGGCGTAACCGCAGCTTACAAATCGCTTAGACTTGTTTCCATGAACAATGCAAGTTGGGGGCGTTTGGGGAAGTGGTTCGGTCCGCGTTCTGCGTCTGGAAATCTGTTATGAAACATACGCTTGCGCTGATCCTCCTGTTTATAGCCACTGCATCGGCGTCCGCAGATGCGCCGCCCGTCGCTCCGAAAACCGCTGTGGAGATGAGCGGCGCGGAGGCCCTTGTGCTTGCGGAGCGGCTGTTGCTGGCCGGCCAGCTGGATAAAGCCGCTGAAATTTTGGGGGCGCTGGCCGGCGCCGATCCGGAAAACGTGGATATGGTCCAGGCGGCCTTTCTCGCCGCGCAAATCCTCGAACGGCGCGGGGATGTCGAACGCGCCTCCAGGGGATACGCTGCTATTCTCGCCGCCCGGCCGGATCTGACGCGGGTTCGTCTCGAGCTCGCGCGCACCTTGTTTTTGTTGGAGCGCGACGCGGCGGCGGCGTATCATTTTCGCCTGGTTCTCGCCGATCGGCCGCCGCAAGCCGTGCGCGACAACATTCAGCGGTTTCTCGATCAAATTCGAAAACGCAAGCTTTGGACCGTGGAGGCGAACCTCTCTCTTGCGCCGGACAGCAATGTAAACGCCGGTCCGAAGGACGATACTGTAGAGCTATTAGGTTTTCCCTTGCGTCTTGATGAAAACGCCAGAGAAAAATCAGGGCTTGGCGTAAGCACAGCGTTAAGCGTAAGCGTCGCGCCGCGGCTTTCGCGAAGATGGCGATTAGAAACGCGCATGACTGGACGGTTGACAGATTATGGCGGTTCACGCTTCGACGATATTTTCGCTGCACTGGAGGCCGGGCCACGTTATGAAGGCCAGCGAATTTCGGCCAGTTTGCTTGCAACAGGTTCGAAAAGATGGTTCGGCGGAGATACGTTCAACACCTCTTACGGCGGGCGGTTGGCTGTTCAGACAGGTTTTACCTCGCGCATAGTTGGCGTCCTAAGATTATCTTTATCTGATGTATCTTACGATACTGAAGTTTTTCGGGATGGCCCGGTATATTCTATAAGCACAGACGTCATATACGCCCTCGGCAAGCGTAGTTTAATACGACTTGGTTTTTTGGTTTCGCGTGAACAGGCCGATGATAAGCCTTACCGTAATAACCAATACAGACTTTTCGGAGGATATCGACGTGAATTACCAGCCGGCTTTACGGTAGAGCTGTCGCCTGAAGCAACATACCGCCCTTTTGAGGCCCCGTTACCTGCTTTTTCATCGTCCGGATTAGATTTGACACGGAAAGATTGGTCCTACGGCGCCTCTGTTAGCGTCACCAAGCGGGATTGGTCCGTCTACGGTTTTGCGCCAATCGTCACGTATTCGTTTATTCGCACAGAGTCCAACATCGACTTTTTCAGCTTCGACCGACATCGCGGTCAAGTGGGCCTGACCCGGGTTTTTTAAGACGCTGGCGCTATAAAGAGTGACCGCTGGGCAGAACCGGTTCTGCACGCATCAGTGTCAAGACCACGCGGCGATTGCCCGGCATATAAGGGTCGTCCGGAAATAACGGTTCTGAGGCGCCTTTTCCCGACACGGCGTAAATCCGTTTATCGCCAAGGCCCTCCCCTTTAAGAATGTTGCGCGCCGCATTGGCGCGGCCGGAGGTGATGTCGAAATCATCGCCAGCCGCCCCGGCGGCCGTATGGCCGTCGATGGAAATCCTGTTCGGCAGTTTGGCGACGACGCCGGCGATGGTCTGGATCAGCTTGCGGGCGCGGGGGTTAGGCTCCACTGCGCCGGGCGCGAACATGGAGCGGCCTTGCTGATCCACCATGACGATGGATAGTCCGTCTTCTGTCATTTGTATGGTGACCTGATCGGCCATGGCGGCGAGATCCGTGTCCGATAAAAGCGCGTTTTCGATCTCCGCCTTGACGCGGTTAAGGCGCGCTTGTTCAATCGCAGAGCCTGATAAGTCTGCTTCGCCATTTGGTCTTGACCCTGCCTCCTGACCGTCATCGGCGTTGGCGAAGTCCTCATTTACGAGCACCTGATCTTCTATGAGCTGAACGTTTTTCGCCTGCTGACGTTCTATAACGCCGTCAAGCTCTACGACGCCGGCGAGTTTTTTCACCTTGGTGACGCCGAACGCGTCTTTCATGGAGCCGGCGACGACCTGCAGCTTCACTGTGTCTTGAATGGAAAACGAAATAATGAGAACGAAAAAGCAGACCAGCAACGACATAAGGTCCGCGAACGTCACCATCCATGCGGGGGCGCCGGCTTCTGCTTTTTTTTGCTTCGGCATCGAACCGCCTCCTCCGGCCTATTCTTCTATAAGGCCGGCGCGATGTTTCTCAGGCAGATATACGATCAGCATGTCGGTGATCACATCGGCGCTTTTGCGCTCGGCCACCTGACACACCCCGTCGATAATGAGGGACAGATTCGTTTCCTGAACTTCCAGCTTGGAAGCGAGCTTGTCGGCGACCGGGTCGGCGATAAGGTTTTGCACAAGCGCGCCATAGAGCGTCGTCAGCAACGCGATCGCCATGGACGGACCGATTGTGGACGGATCGTCCATGGTGGACAACATCGCCACAAGCCCCACCAGCGTGCCGATCATGCCGAAGGCCGGGGCCGCGCCGCCGATGGATTTGAAGATTTTTTCGCCTTCCACAAGACGTTGGATTTCAAGATTGCGCTCCCGCTCCAGCTGGTCGCGGATCAGCTTCACCTCAAGGCCGTCGGCGATCATCTGCTTGCCCCGTTTCAGGAACGGGTCGGACGTCTCCACGCCCTCAAGGCCGATCGGCCCTTGCTTGCGGCTGACGTCGGCGAGGTTGCGGATTTCCTCCAAGAGGTTGCGGGGGTTGGAGCCCTTGTTGAAAAAGGCGATTTGCGCCCCGGTGATGAGGGCGCCTGCGACCTCCGACAGGGGAAAGCGCAAAATCGTTGCAGAGATGGCGCCGCCGATCACGATCATCAACGACGGTGCATTGATGTAGGTGATGATATTGCCGCCCATCAAAATGGCGGCGACGACGACGCCGAAACCGGCGATCATGCCGATGATGGTGGCGAGATCCATGATACGTCCTGGCGACCCAGCGTGAAAACGCAAATAAACTCAAAGGCTGAGGCTAGGGGATCAGGGTGAACATTCGCTTAAGCGGATCGTCGCAATTCTAACAATCGTTGCACCGGCGGCGCCGGTCGGCAAATAAAACGGCGCGCCGGTGGAGCGACGCGCCGCAATCGATCCTGTCTTGGCGGCGATTTACGCCGCGCTGCTTTCATCGGCGAGCTGTTCTGCGATCCAGTCAGACAACTGACCCTTCGGCGCGGCGCCGACTTTGGTGGCCGCAACTTCGCCGTTTTTGAACAGCATCAGGGTCGGAATGCCGCGAACGCCGTAGCGGCCCGGCGTTTCGGGATTGTCGTCGATGTTGAGCTTGGCGATGGTGACCTTGCCGTTGAAATCCTCCGAAAGCTCCTCAAGCGCCGGCCCGATCTGCTTACACGGGCCGCACCATTCGGCCCAGTAATCGACCAGGACAGGGCCGTCCGCGCTGATGACGTCGGCCTCGAAGCTGTCGTCGGTGATTTGTTTTGTGGCCATAACACGCCGCCTTTCAAACGATTTCGGGCGAAAGCGCCCGTTTTTAAAAAATAAAGTCTGCTGCAAAGGAACATAGGAAGCGTCATTTCGAGGGTCAAGAAACCCTCTTCAGGCTCGCAAGAGCGTGATCGAGAAGGGCGTCCGGCAAGACCATGAGCCGGGGCGCGTAGGTCCATAGCAGGGCGGCGCGGATGGGCTTTCCCGGGTAAATTTCAGCCAGCAGGGCGCGATAGGCGGCCATCTGCGCCAGATAGGCCGGCGCCGTGCCCTCGGCGCGCGCCGGCGGCGGGCGGTTGGTTTTGTAATCGACGATCAAAACCTCCCCCTCTGTGACGATGAGGCGGTCGATCTGGCCGTTTATGGGGGGCAAGCCCTCTGGCTGACCGGCGACGACGACCTCCGCCCGGCCGTTGGCGGTGAACACCGGGGCGAAGTCCGGGTGGTCCAAAACAGCGAGCGTCTCGTCGCGCCAGGCGGCGACTGTTTCGGGGGCGAGGCCGTGGGCCGGGGCGGCGAGATAGCGTGCGGCGGCCGCCGCCCGCTCGTCCTCAGGCAGGTTCGGCAACAGCTCCAGCAAGGTGTGGAGCAGGCGTCCGCGCTGGAACCGGTCCTTCTGTTCGGCGCCCACGGGGGAGCGGGCCGGTTGGTCGGCGGGGGCGTCGGTTTCGGTAAGGTCGGCAAGGCGGGAAGGGGCGAGGCTTAAGGGCTGTGTCGGTTCCGCAGGGGCGGGGGCGGCGCGCCAGGCCGGCGGGGCGGCGATTGCGGCTTCAGCTGCATCCTCCGGCGGGGCGGCGGGCGCCGTTTGCGCGCCTTCGAGCCTCAGACCCGTCTCGCCCCAGGGCAGTTTTATGGGGTCAGATATCGGCCCCAGCGCCCGTTCGGCAAGGTCGCGCCAGGAGCCGGCGGCGACGCCGCGCCGGGTCTCGTACCCGCAAATATAGAGCCGGTCCTTAGCGCGGGTGGCGGCGACGTAAAGCAGGCGGCGGTACTCCTCCATCTCCTTTTGTTTTTCCTCCGCCCGGGCTTCGGCCACCGGCGCGGGCTGGTCGGCGGCTTTGGGCGCAAGGGCGATGGCGCCGCCGGCGAGCGTCAGCTCCCGCGCGCCGCCCCGGGGCGCGGGCGTCTGGCAGGTGTCGGGGAGGAACACGATCTCCGCCTCAAGCCCCTTCGATCCGTGTACGGTCATAACGCGCACTTCGTTGCGGCCGCTTTCCGATTCCCGCTTGATCTCGGCGCGGTTGCGTTCGGCCCAGTCGACGAAGCCTTGCAAAGAGGGCGCATGGCGGCGTTCGTAATCGAGGGCGAGGCTTAAAAATTCATCGAGGGGTTCTCCGGCCGGTGCGCCGAGGCGGGCGAGCAGGCGCTGCCGGCCTGTGAGGCCGGCTCCTAAGGGGGAGTCCGCAAGGCGGCTGAAAAATGCAAACGGCGAGACCCGGTCGGCGCGGGCGAGGGCTTCTGACAAAAGACCGTGGGCGGCGGCGAAGTCGGGGCGTTCGCCAGCCCGCGCCTGTAGGGCAGACCATAGGCCCCCGCGTCGGCCATGGGCGAGGTCGTAGAGGGCGGCGTCGTCAAAGCCGATGAGGGGGCTTTTCAAAGCCTCGGCGAGGCTGAGATCGTCCGAGGGCAGAAGGCAGAACCGAGCCACGGCCAGAAGGTCCATCACCGCGAGGTCTTCTGTGAGGGCGAGGCGGTCTGCGCCGGCCACAGGCACGCCGTTCAGTTTCAGCTGACGGATCATTTCTTCGAAAAACGCATCTCGGCGCCGCACCAGGATCATGACGTCGCTGGGTTCAATCGGCCGCCCTTTTGAGATGAGGAGCTCTTTGTCGGCGCGCCAGCCGGCGATCATCTCCGCGATCCGGGCGGCGAGAACCGTGCGGGGGTAGCTTTCGGCCATCTGGTCGAGGGGGGCGTCCCAGGCCCGGGCGGGTTCGGCCTCCGGCGGCGCGGCGGCGGGCCACAGCTCCACCCGGCCATGGTCGCCGATGCGGTTGGCGATGTGGGCGATGTCGCCTTCAAGGGCGGTGAGGCCGGCGGCGGCGTCTTCGGCGGCGAAAATCGCATCGACGGCGGATAAAACCTCCGGCGCGGAGCGGAACGACAGGGTGAGGCTCTGGGCTTTAAAGGTTTCCCCCGCCGCGACCACGATGTCGTTGAGGCGGCCCTGCATTTCGCCGAACATGTCGACGTCGGCGCCCTGAAAGGAATAGATGGACTGTTTGTCGTCGCCGACGGCGAAGATGGTGCGGGGGCCTTCTTCGGTTTCTCCGTAGGCCCCCTGCCCGGCGAAAAATTCCTCAAGCGGGCCGGTGACGACGTCCCATTGTTCGGGGCTCGTGTCCTGGGCCTCGTCGATCAGGATGTGCTGAAGTCCGCCGTCGAGCTTGTACAGGACCCAGGCCGACGCCGCGCGGGTGGAGAGCAAGGCCCTCGTCTTGGCGATGAGATCCTCGTAATCGAGGCCGCCGTCCCAGGCTTTTTCCTCTTTGTACGCCTCCAGCACATAGGCGGCGAGGGTGAAGTAGGCGCGGGTGGCGTCATAGCAGCGGCGGGCTTTCAACGCCTCCCGGGCGGCGAGGAGGCGGTCCTGTTCCGCCGTCAGAACATCTACAAGGCCGGGATCGGCTTCGGCGGAGGCCTTGTCGGCGACTTTTTTGGCGGGCTCTCCCTTTTGGGTGAGAAGCGCCGGGGCGAGGGCGTCCATGGCCGCCAGGGCGTCGTCTTCAGCGAGGAAAGCGGCGACGGCGGGGGCGCGTTTGTCCCTGTCCGTTTTCGATCCCTGGCGGAGGGTCTCGGCGGCCGCCTTGAGCCTGGCTTGGTTCGCCCCGCGCACATAGTCGGCGGCGATTTCCGCCTCCGTTTTGTCCGCCTCGATGCGAAGTTCTTCGGCGAGGCGGGCGGCGGCCGCCTCCGCGCCGCCGGCAAGGGCGGCTTCAAGAGCCATCCGCCGGCCGCCGAGGGCGCCGAGACGCTCCAGCGCCCCATGCTCCCCGACGGCGCTGGCGAACGCCGTAAGGGCCTTGGCGAGGGCGCCGTCCGGCGTGTCGGCGACGTCTTCGGCGAGGCGCGCGATCGCGGCGTCAAGGCGGGCGGCGGCCTCGTCCTCCTCCAGCACCCGGAAATGGGGCTGGACCCCCGCCTCCAGCGGGAACCGGGCGAGGACCGTTTCGCAGAAGGCGTGGATCGTCTGGATCTTAAGGCCGCCGGGGGTCTCCAGCGCTTTGGCGAACAGCCGCCGCGCGTCGGCGAGGCGTGCTTTGGAATAGGGCGTGTCCGTCCCTTCGAGCTTGTTCAGTTCGGCGGCGAGGGCGTCGTCGTCGCTGAGGGCCCAGGCGCCGAGACGCTTGAACAGGCGGCTCGCCATTTCCGCCGCCGCCGCCTTTGTGAAGGTGATGCAGAGAATTTTGGCCGGCGCCGCCCCGGCGAACAGCAGCCGCGTCACCCGATCGATCAACACCTTGGTTTTGCCGGACCCGGCGTTCGCCGCCACCCAGGCCGAGGACGCCGGGTCCGCGGCGGCCCGTTGCTTGTCTTCTGTGTTCTGAAGGGCCGTGCGCGTCATGCCTCCTCCCCCGCGGCGGCGGCCCATTCCTTGCGGCGGGCCAGATGATCGTAATCGCCGTAGGCGTTCTGGAACTGCGGCCGGGGCTGGGACAGATAGGGAGCTTTCGGATCGTCATAGGATGCGATGAGGTCGGCGACGCCCCGGCGGGCGAGCTCCAGCATCCGGCGCACCTCGCCGGGGCCCGCGATGACGCTTTCGCGTACGCCGATATGGAGGTAGCTGAGCTTTTCCACATAGTCCCCGGGCAGTCCCGCGAACCCCCCCGGCCTCGGCGATCAGCGCCTCCAGGGTGAGCTGCGGGCTGAAGCCGGCGGCGACCATGTCTTTCGTGGGCGGGGCGCCCAGCTTGTAGTCGTATACGGCGTACCCGCCGGCGTTCAGGCGATCGATGCGGTCGGCCCTGGCGGTGATGCGGAATGCGCCGGCGGGAGCGTCGATCTCAAAAGCGCCGCTGTCTTCCAGAAGCGCCGGCGCCCCTTCGGCCCGGGCGTCGTCCTCAAAGGCGGCGAACCAGTCAAGGCTGGCGGCGAGGCGCGGACGCCAGAACGCGATGTCGGCGGCGTCAAGGCCGAGGGCGTGGAGCGCGCCGTGTGCGAGACGGTCGAGCTGGTCCCGCGCGTCCGCCGGCAATGTTGATTTGTAATTTGTACTGAACGTTTCGAAAATATCATGCAGCATCGTGCCGCGCAGGCGGGCTTCGAAATCGGCGTTCAGAGGGTCGAGCCTCCGCAGCCCCAGAATCCGTCTGGCGTAGATGGCGTAGGGGTCCCGGGCGAGGGTTTCGATGTCGGTGACGGACAGCACCCGGGGACGCGCCGCCACCGGCGGGGCCGGGCGCGGGGGCGTGCAAGGCGCATAGGACGGCGCGGCGTCGAGGGCGGCGAGCCAGGCGCTGAGCTCCGTACTGCGGTCGACGCCCTGGAGGCGGCCCAGCTTGTCGAGAATATTTGTGAGGCGCAGCAGCCACCGGGAGGGCGTCGTGGGAGCGCCGCCGGACTTTGCCGCGCGCACAAGGGCCACAGCCGGAGCGGCGGCGTGTTCTGAAAAATCGTGGGCGGCGAGGCCGATTTTGCGTTCCAACGACGGCAGGCCGAGGGCGGCGCGCATGGGCCGCGACAAAAACGGATCAAGCCGCGCTTCCGTGGGCCAGGCCCCTTCGTTGAGACCGCCGAGGATGACAAGATCCGCCTGCTGAAGGCGCGCTTCCAGGGGACCGAGGATCGACAGGCGCGGATGGACGCCGCCCCTTGGGCGGATGCTGACGGTTTCCGAAAGCTGGTCGAACAGGGCGGGGTAAGCGGCGCCCGATGTCGCCGGGGCGCTTTTACCTTCGGCGGCGGTGCGGGCGAGGAGGTCGGCGGCCGCTTCTCCGTCTTCATAGACCCACAGCCTGTTCGCCCCCGTTGTTTCATCGGTGGCGGCGAACGCCTCCGCCGCCGCGGCGTGAGCCTCGGCGAGGGCGGCGAGGCGCGTCTCCCCGCTTGCGGCGAGGCTGGACAGCGGCGCAAGGGCGGCGTCGAGGTCATCGAGGAGTTTGTGGAGCGCCGGTTGATCCTCGCCGGCTTGGTTTAAAGCCTGGCGCCACCCTTGCGCGCCGGGGCCGGGGCGGGGCTTGCGCAAAACCCGGCGTTCGAAGGTTCTGGCCTCGGCCAGCAAGGCGGCGCGGGGGCGCCCGAGGGCGGCGAGGGGGTGCTTCAAGACGCTCATCAATAAGACGGGGTCGGAAGGATCGACGGCGAGACGGGCGATGAGGCGCAAAAACGCCCCGACCTCTGTTCCCGACAGGGGGCGTCCGGCCGAATCGTCCACCGCGACGCCCCAGCGGGCGAGGGCGGCCGAGACGCGCCGGGCGAGATTGCGGTCCGGCGTCACCAGCATGGCGGTGCGGCCCGGCGTCTCCAGCGCCTCGCGCATCATCAGGGCGACGGCGCCCGCCTCCTCCCGCTCGTCCTTCGCGGTGACGAGGGACAGGCCCTCCAGGCTGGCGTCCAGCAAAGCTTCGTCTTCGGACAGTCGGGCGACGATGTCGCGCCAATCGTCCGTCGCCTCCGCCGGGCGCAGGGCGGCGGAGATCAGCATTGGGCGCGGCGCCTTGGTGTCGGCGGCCTCGGGCGTTCCCGGCCACAGGCGCACGTCTTCGCGTTCGACACCAAGGTTTTTCAGAAGCCGCTTCAAACCTTTCTGGGGGTGGGGATCGTCGATCTGCTCCCAGGCCGCGGCGTCGAGGGCGAGGTCAAGGCCGGGCAGGACGACGGCGCCCCGGGGCGCGCAGGCGACAGCCTTCAACAGGCGGCGCGTCGCCGGGGCGGAGCCGGTGGAGCCCGCCGCGACCACGAGGCCTTGCGGCGGCGCCGCGGCCCAGAGGTCCGCGCGGGCGGTGATGAGGTCCCGCTGGCGTTTAGCAGGATCGGCGCGGCCGTCCTCGGCGAGGATGGCGGGCCACATGTCCGTGACGATGGTGAGGAATTCCACGGATTGCGCCCAGTGCTCCGCATAGGCGTCGGGGACGATGGCGCGGAATTTCGAGATGTCGACATTTTCCGTATAGATACTGTCGAGTAGCCTTGCCAGATCGTCGGCGAGGGCGAAGGCGCCGGCCCCGCTTAACGTTTCGTCCCGGGCGGCGATGAGGCGGGCGAGGAGGAACCGCCGGCGCAGCGGGTCCGCGGGCGGCGGCGCGGCGATGTCGTCATAGGCGGCGGGCGCGGCCTCGAGCGCCATCGCCTCCCCGTCGACATCGGCGAGGGTGTCGATGCGGGGCGCAAGGATGGCTTTGGCGCCTGAGGTCTCAACAAATGCCTCGGCGAGGGCGCGGGCTGCCCGGCGGGTGGGCAACAGAATGCGGGCGTCGGCAAGGGCGGCGGGGTCGGTCCTGGTGCCGGCCATGTCGGCAATCCCGGCGGCGAGATCTTTCAGAAACGGCCGGCCCGCGGGGATCGTATAGACCTTTGGACGCTTTTTTTGCGCGTCAGGCGGCGCCGCGGTTTGCACTGCGGCCGCTGGGGGTGTGTTTGAGGGCGTCAAGTCGGCGTTCCGCTTCCTTCAATCCGTCCGGCGAGCCCACATGCATCCAAAACCCGTCATGAATCAAGCCGTGGAGCCGACCGGCGGCGTCAGCCTTGTTCCATAGCAGATTCGTGGAGAACGGCCCCTCCGGCGCATCGGCCCACAGGCGCGGGTGCAGGATTTGCCAGCCGGTGAAAACGTAGGGCGCGTCGCCGCGTTGCGGCCGGCGCCGCAGGCGGCCGCCGTCGTCGCCACATAGAAAATCGCCGTCGCCGTCATAGCCGCTGGCCGCGTCCTTCGGACACAGCAGAAGGAGCGCGTCCATGGCGTCGTCGTCCCAGGCGGCGGCGAGGCGGGCGAGGGCGTCGCCGGCCTCGCCGTCTGCAAGGATGGCGTCGGTGTTGGTGCACAATATCGGGTTTTGCCCGAGATGGGGCGCAGCCTTTACGAGGCCGCCGCCGGTATCCATCAACTCTCCGCGTTCGTCGGAAATGACAATCTCCGGCCGCGTCCGGGTCTCAAGATGCGCCTCGATCTGGTCGGCGAGGTAGTGGACGTTGACGACGGCGCGTTTCACGCCGGCCTGCACCAGGCGCTCCAAGGCGTAATCGATGAGCGGCCTCCCCGCGGCCTCCACCAGCGGCTTGGGGCGCGTTTCGGTCAGGGGCCGCATCCGCTTGCCGAGGCCGGCGGCCATCACCATGGCGGCGTCAATGGTCATCACGATAAGGGCTCCTTAAGCTGTCGGCCGTTTGTCTTTCGGGAAATGTTCGTCCGTCCACGCCTTTAGATTCGCCATCAGGGGATGCGTCAGGTCGTTTTCGAAATGGGCCCAGACCCTGGGCATGAATTTCAGGTAATGGGGTTTGCCGTCGCGGTCGGCGAGGCGGGCGAAAATGCCGAGTATCTTGGCGTTGCGCTGGGCGCCGAGGGCGGCGTAGCCGGCGCGGAACCCCGCTTCATCGAAGGCGCCCTTTTCAGCGGCCGCCAGGCAGTACCGCTCCAGCATCGCCCCGGCGAGGGCGGGGGAGACGTCCCGGCGGGCGTCTTCCAGGAGCGAGACCATGTCGTAGGCGCGATGTCCGCGTAAGGCGTCCTGGAAATCGATGACCCCGGTGCGGGCGACGCCGCTGCGGCCCTCAAGCCACAACAGATTGTCCGCATGGAAATCGCGCAGGACGATCACGGCGCGTTTGGGCCGCATCGCCTCCAAAGCGTCGGCCCAGGCGGCGCGGTAGGCGGCGCGGGCGGCGGCGGGGGCTTTGTCCCCGTGGATGCGCGGCCAGAACCAGTCGATCAGCAAGTCCGCCTCCGCCGTCAGCGCCGGCGCGTCATAGTCGAGCAGCGCGTGGCGCGCGCCGCTGTCGTCTATGATCTCGGACGGCGCCTCGATGTTATGGAGGCGCGACAGGGCGTCTATGGCGTTCTCATAAAGCGGCGCTTCGGCCGCGCCGGCGGAGATGGCGCGGCTGTAAAGCGTATCGCCCAGGTCTTCGATCAGGGCGAAGCCGGCGTCCGGGTCGGCCTCGAAAATCTCAGGCGCAGAGAGGCCTTCGGCCCGCAATGCGCCCGACAGGGCGATGAAGGCGTTCATGTTCGGCCCGGCGAGGCGGGCGAGCGCGTTGTAGCCGAGCCCCTTGCGGGTCGCTTCGTCGGCGTTCGGGGGGCAGGGCGCGCTTTCCGCCGCCGGTGGGGCGTCCATCAAAACTGCGCTGCGGCCGTCCTTCTGCAGGCGGTAATAGCGGCGGGTGGAGGCGTCGACGGCGAGGGGCGCGCTCTGCGCGCCGGCCCACGCTTTTTGTGCGAAGGCGTCCCTGAGGGCGTCCCGTTCAGTTTCGGCGGTCTCTACGGCGCCAGCGTTTTTAGTCTGTCTGTCCAATCGACGCTCCCGTTCAGGGTTGCGGCGCGTCCCTCATCGCGCGCCATAAGGGCGATTTCAAGGCGTTTTTCCGGATAATAAGAGCCAAGCCTATCGGGCCATTCCACTAAGACCGCCCCGGTTTCCACCGCATCCTCCCATCCCAACTCCAATACATCCTCCGGCCCTTCCAGACGGTAAAGATCGAAGTGCCAAATGGTGAAATCCGGCGCGTCGTAGGTCTGGACCAGGGTGAATGTGGGGCTGGGGGCTTCCTCTTCCGGGCCGATGAGGGCCTGGATCAGGCCCCGCGCAAGGGTGGTTTTGCCCGCGCCAAGGCCGCCGATAAGGCAAATCACGTCCCCGCGCCGCAGCAAAGGGGCGAGGCGCGCACCGAGATCCGTCGCTGCTGTAGAATTTAATAGAGGTATTTCAATTGAGAACTCCATAGGGTCTTTACTTGCCCCGGGCGGTCTCGACTGGCAAGAAAGCCTTTCGAAAAGAAAAAAGACCCGGGTGAAAGGAAAGCAGGCTTGAGTGAAGAAACGGTAGTTATAGTCGGCGCAGGCCACGCCGGCGGTCAGGCGGCGGCCTCTCTGCGGCAGTTCAAGTGGCCCGGCCATATCGTGATGGCGGGAGAAGAAGCCTACCTGCCCTATCAGCGCCCTCCTCTGTCCAAGGGGTTTTTGTCCGGCGATCTGGAGTATGAGCGCCTGTTTTTAAAGCCTGAAGCTTTTTACGCCCAGCATGATGTTGACCGTGTTTTAGAGGCCGAGATCGCCTCCCTCGACCTTGAAGCCAAAACGGTTCACGCGAAAAATGGTGAAGCGCATCGTTTCGACAAGCTGATTCTCGCCACGGGCGCCCGTGTGCGGCGTTTGACGTGTCCGGGGGCGGATTGCGACGGGGTGTATTATCTGCGCACCATCGACGACGTGCGCGGCATTCAGGCCCGGTTCCGGGAAGGCGCCCGCCTTGTGGTGGTTGGCGGCGGCTATATCGGCCTGGAGGCCGCGGCGGTCGCCCGCAAAATGGGACTTGAGGTCACTGTTCTTGAGGCGGAGGATCGCGTGCTTGCCCGGGTGGCGGGGCCGGAGGTGTCCGCATTTTACCAAGATGTCCACAGGGACGCTGGGGTCGATATCCGTCTTGGCGCCCGCGTGTCCGAGATCGCCGTCGAAGACGGCTGCGTGCGCGCCTGCGTCCTCGACGGCGGCGAAGAGACGCCCGCCGATCTCGTCATTGTCGGCATCGGCATTTTGCCGAACGCGGAAATCGCGGCCGAAGCCGGCCTCGTTGTATCGAATGGGATTGACACCAATGAGTTTGCGCAAACCTCTCATCGCGACGTTTACGCCATCGGAGACTGCGCCAACCATTTTAATCCGATTTACGATCGGCGCATGAGGCTTGAATCCGTACACAATGCTTTGGAGCAGGCGAAGACTGCGGCGGCTCATATTTGCGGTAAGGAAAAGCCCTACAGCCAGGTGCCCTGGTTCTGGTCCGACCAATACGATCTAAAGCTGCAAACCCAGGGCGTGTCGGCGGGATATGACGAGGCCGTGGTGCGCGGCGCGCCCGATGCGCGCAGCTTCGCCGTGTTTTACCTCAAAAAAGGCCGCCTTATCGCCACAGACGCCGTCAACGCGCCTGCGGAGTTTTTAGGATCAAAAGCGCTGATTGCGGCGGGCGCCACGCCTGCCCCCGAACGTCTTAAAGATCCCGATGTTCCCCTCAAGGACCTAATTTAGCATGTTATCTTCCATTTCACACACACGATAAGAAAGAGTTGTCTGCGAGCTATGGCGAAAATCACCTACATCGAACATTCCGGCGAAGAGCATACCGTGGAGGCCGACGCCGGCTTGTCCGTGATGGAGGCGGCGGTGAAAAACCTCGTCCCTGGGATAGATGCGGATTGTGGCGGCGCGTGCGCCTGCGCCACGTGCCATGTCTATGTGGAGGCCGACTGGTTTGAGAAAACCGGCGGCGCGAGCGCGATGGAAGAAAGCATGCTGGACTTCGCCCAAGAGCGTCAGGAGACGAGCCGGCTGTCTTGTCAGATTAAAATCTCCGACGAGCTTGACGGCCTTATCGTTAGGTTGCCTGAGTTTCAGGGCTAGGGCACGTTTCATTTAATCGGATTTCGCAGACGACGTGCTCTAAAGCGTCTCTTCTTCAATTGATGGTGTGGATGGCTCCTGCTCCCGGCGTCGCATTGCGCCATAGTTAGGGTGTCATTGTCCCGAGCAAAAGGAGCCATCCATGTCAGAGCTTAGCACAGTCGGCGTTGATCTCGCCAAGAATGTCATTCAAATCCACGGTGTTGATGAAGGCGGTAAGACCGTGGCGCGTCGTCAACTCCGGCGGAGCCGGTTCCTTGCATTCTTCGAAGGACAGCCTCGCTGTCTGGTCGG
>JBCDBL010000064.1:0-24762 GCA_039183635.1 Pseudomonadota bacterium | reverse complement strand
TGGGTGGCGGTTTCCCCTTCTGTGGGGTTGGCGGGGGTTTTCCCCCATGGGCGGTTTTTTTTTTTTTGTTATATTTTTTTGGGGGGGGTTTTCCCCCCCGGGGGGGGGGGGTGGTGGGCCGCGCGTTACGTGGGGGTGGGTGGGGGCTTGCGGTTTGCGCATTAAAAACGCAGCGTTTGGCGTTCATGCGGCGCCCCGCCCCCTCCGTCAGCTTCGCTGACACCTCCCCCGTTAAAACGGGGGAGGAAAATACCGCTCTTGCTATCCTACAAAGCCGCTTTACATGACCCCGAACAGAGTGTTCAAAACATCCGCGTTTGGCGGCGGCCGCCGGCTTGATAAAATCAGCCCCACGGTCCGCGGCGGGCCTCGCTCCGGGTCGCCCCGCCCCACGGCCCCTGGCCGCCGCTGCTGGGCGCGCCGCCAGCCATGGCGGCCAATTTGTCGATCCGGTTCTGGGTCGCCGGGTGGGTGGAGAACAGGTTGTCCGCCCTCTGACCGTTCAAGGGGTTGATGATGAACAGCTGGGCCGAGGCGGGGTTGCGTTCGGCCTGTACATTTTCGATGCGCGCCGCACCGTTGGAGATTTTGGCGAGCGCCGAGGCGAGGGCCAGCGGGTCGCCGGCGATTTCAGCGCCGACGCGGTCGGCCTCGTACTCCCGGGCCCGGCTGATCGCCATTTGCACAAGGCTCGCGGCGAGTGGGGCGAGGATCATGATGGCGAGGGCCCCGATCAGACCGCCATTGTTCCGGTTGCCCCCGAAAAACATTGCGAAGTTCGCGAGCATCGTGATGGCGCCGGCGATCGTGGCGGTCATGGTCATCGTCAGGGTGTCGCGGTTTTTCACATGGGCGAGTTCATGGGCCATCACGCCGGCGATCTCCCGCTCGTTCAGCATGTTGAGCAAACCGGTGGTGGCGGCGACGGCGGCGTTGTCCGGGTTCCGGCCGGTGGCGAAAGCGTTCGGCTGCGGATTGTTCATGATGTAGATTTTCGGCTGCGGCATGTTCGCGCCCCGGGCAAGGTCTTGCGTCATCTGAACATAGCGCCGCACAGCGCCGGAGGCGTGGGTCTCGTCCACCTGCTCTGCGCCATACATTTTGAGCACGATCTTATCGGCGTTCCAGTAACTGAAAACGTTCATGCCGGCGGCGACGACAAGGGCGATCACCATGCCGCCCGCGCCGCCGAGCATAAGACCCACCGCGCCGAACAGGGCGGTGAGGGCGGCGAGCAGGATGCCTGTGCGAAACATATTGTTCATGGGACGGTGCGGGTCCTCCTTGACGTTTGCGTGTAAGCCCAGCGTCCTATATTTGAGGGACAGACAGGAAAGGTTCAAGCTATGGCCGAAGAAGAGGTGCAAAAGACGTCCGAAGACACCGCGCCCCGCAAGCCGCTGTCCGCCGCCGCGCGCCGCGCCCTTGACGAAGCCGCCGCCCGCCGCAAAGCCGCCGCCGAGGAGGCGAGGGCGAAGGAGATCAACGGGCCGAAAGGCGAGGAGCCGACCCGCTACGGCGATTGGGAGCGCAAAGGCGTCGCCTACGATTTTTAGCCAGATGGTTAATGTTCCCCTGAACAAGGTGTGAACAAAGTTGCATTACACGCAAAAGTAGGGTATCTAAAAAAGTGAAAACTTTAACGGGTATCCCCCATGGCGCGTATTTTTCTCATTTTGTGGATGTTTTTGTCGATCTGCAGTGCGGTCAAGGCCGCCGACGTTCTGCCCGGCCCTGTGCCGGCGGAGGTTCTGCGCGTCATTGACGGCGACACGGTGGAGGTGCGGGCCCGGGTTTGGCTGAACCAGGAGATCGCGGTGCTGGTTCGCCTCGCCGACGTGGATGCGCCGGAAATCCGCCGCGCCTCTTGCCCCGGGGAGAAGGCGAAAGGCTTTGCGGCCCGGGACGTGCTCGCCGATCTCATCGACGCGTCCGGCGGCGCCGTGTTCCTCACCGATATTCGCCGGGGCAAATACGCCGGGCGGGTTGTTGCGCATCTGCATGGGCCCGACGGCGCGGACCTCGGCGATGTTTTGATGCGTATGGGGAACGTCAGCGCTTATAGCCCCGGCGCCGGCAACGCCTATTGCCGCGCCGCCGACTGAACGTTTCACGAGATCGTATTTCGACCGCGCAGGCCCGTACGGACAGCGCCTCCCGCGCCTGCCCCACGGGGAGTTGCTGGAGGCCGGTTTTACATGCTGATCGAGATCGAAATACGCTTGTCAACATGCTATCGACGAAACGCGCCTTAACAGGCGACATGCATGAAAACAACGCTTGTGAGCTTCGTCCCATGCCGGACCCCCATGAACATTCAGCCGCTCCCGGCCCCGCCATCGCGCTGATGGCGCGCCTCGCCGGCGTCATCCCGACATTGCAGACGGAGCGTCTGCGGTTAAGGCCGCCCCGGCTGTCCGACTTCGCCGTTTACGCCGACATCGCCCTGTCGCCCCGGGGACGGTTTCTTCTTGAAGCCCCTGATCGGGAAGCCGCCTGGTACGACTTCATGAACATGGTCGCGTGCTGGCTGATGCGCGGGCACGGCCTTTGGACCGTGGAGCGCAAACAGGACGGGGCCGCCGTCGGATTTGTTCTGATCGGCTTTGAGCCCGGCGACCATGAGCCGGAGCTTGGCTATATGTTCGCCGCAGAGGCCGAGGGGCGGGGATACGCCACGGAGGCGGCCCGCGCCGCCAAGGTCTACGCGTTTCATACGCTGGGCTTTTCCACCCTCGTCAGCACGATCGACCACGACAATGCCGCCTCTTTCCGCGTCGCGCGCAGGCTCGGCGGCGTGCGCGACCGTGAGGCCGAAGCCGCCCATAACAATGAGATCGCCGTCATGCGCTACAGAGCGGATGATGATGCGTAAGCGGTGTAATTCTATCTCATGCGAAATGCGGTGGGTGCGGATTAAGCCCGCGCGTCGGCGATGCCGCTGACAATCGCGGCGGCGGCGGCGGCGGGGTCGTCCGCCGCCGTAACCGGACGGCCGACGACCAGATGCGAGGCGCCGGCCTTGATCGCGGCCTCGGGCGTCGCCACGCGCTTTTGATCGTTAAGCGCCGCGCCGGCGGGCCGCACCCCGGGGGTCACGATCAGCTTGTCCGGCCCGAATGCGGCGCGCAACGCCCCCGCTTCTTCCGGGGAGGCGACGACGCCGTCGGCGCCTTCTTCGAAGGCGATGGCCGCGCGCTTCATCACAAGGTCGCGCACGGACCCGGTCCAACCCATTTCAGAAACCGCAGCCTCATCCATACTCGTCAGCACCGTGACGGCCAGGATTTTCAAAGTCGGATCGTCTCCGCGCCCGGCGACGGCGGCGGCCACTGTCGCGCGCTCGGCGTGAACGGTCAAAAGATGTGCGCCGAGTTGCGTCGCGCTGCGGGTCGCCTTTTCCACCGTTGCGCCGATGTCGAAATATTTAAAATCGAGAAACACTTGTTTTCCGGCGGCGACAAGCGCCCTGGCGAGCGCCGCGCCGCCCAGGGGAAACAGCTGCAACCCGATTTTATAAAAGACGGCCGCATCGCCGATGGCCTCGACCATGGCGCGGGCTTCCTCCGTAGACGGTAGGTCAAGGGCGATAATCAGGCGGTCTTTAGGGGCGTTGGCGATCAAAACGGGTGAACCCTCATTTTCTGTGGGACGGGCGCAGCGCCGTCGCGCTGCGATCAGCTTATTTGCCCGGCCTTCAATCCTCTACGGGCGGAAGCCAGGTGAGCGATGAATGATGCAATGAGATGAGAACCCGCCCCTCCAGCTTGTGGTAGGCGAACGTATAATCCGCACGCGTGGCGTTGCCCTCGCCGTCTATGAACGTGTAGTGTCCCATGTCCTTATAACCGAGCCCGCCGGCCTTCAACACCGGGCCGGCGGCGCTTTGGAACTCAACCCGCGTCCAGCCCCGGTTGAGAAAGCCATGGTCATTGGGATAGTTCGGATCGCCGCCGACAAAATAGGACCGCGCGCCATCGCGATCGAGCCGAATGACGTCGGCCAGGGTCGGCTTAAACAGCAGCGGTTCGTCCGGCCCCCCGAAATCGTAGAGATCCAGCAGCCGGTCGACATCCCGCTCGGTGACATATTTGGCCCAGGCCCGCTGCGCGGCGATAACCTCAGCTTTGGTCATGGGCTCGTAAGTGCGCTCGGTAATTTTTCATACTCCCGGTTGGGTGGTTGCCATAAACGAACCAGGACGCATCGCGTTGCATCCGGATTAGGATCGCCCATCACGCAGGGGCGTATAAACCCCGCCAGCGCCCGGGTCGCAAGCGCAAGCTCGCGCCCGACGCTTTCTTTACATCCTGTCTTCGGTTTGCTTCAAGCCCCGGTTGATCAACAGCGGGTCGACGCTTGGCGTGCGCCCCCGGAAGCCGACATAGGCGTCCATCGCCGGACGGCTGTTCCCGGCGGCGTACACGTTTTCATAGAGCTTGCGCGCAAGCGTCGGGTCAAATGGATCGCCGGCTTCCTCGAACGCGGCGAAGCCGTCATTGTCCAGTACGCCCGCCCACATGTAGGTGTAGTACCCTCCCGCATAAAGCTCGCCTGCAAACGAATGCAGGAAATGCGGTGAGCGATGGCGCATTTCTATAGCGTGCGGCATGCCGACCTGGGCAAGGACGCCGTCTTCAAACGAATTAATGTCAAGGCTGGCGATCAGGTCAGGATCGCTGAGGCGATGGAAAGCAAGATCGACAAACCCTGACGCGATATACTCCACGTTATCGAAACCGGACTTTGCATTGCCCGCCGCGCGCAGTTTTTCCAAAAGCGCCTTGGGCATGGGTTTTCCGGTTTTGTGGTGTCGGGCGAATTCTCGAATAACGTCCGGCTGACGCATCCAGTGTTCGTAAATCTGCGCTGGAAACTCGACAAAATCGAAATCGACGGATGTGCCTGAAATCGACGGGTAGGTGACGTTCGACAAAAGTCCGTGCAAGGCATGGCCGAATTCGTGGAAGATAATCTCCGCTTCGCGCATTGAGATCAGCGCCGGCGTCCCCGGGGCGGGCTTGTTGTAATTGCAATTGTTCATGATGAGCGGCGCAACGTCGCCGTCGAGCTTGTGCTGCGTCCGCAGGGCGCTCATCCACGCGCCGGAACGCTTGCCGGGGCGCGCAAAGTAATCCCCATAGAACAAGCCAAGCGGCTGGCCCTCCGCAGACGACATTTCCCAAACGCGCACATCCGGGTGATAAACAGGAATGTCGTCGCGCTCCGTAAACGATACCCCGAACAACCGTTCGGCCACTGCGAATTGCGCATCGAGTACATTGTCAAGCGACAGGTGCGCCTTTACGGCGTCTTCGTCGAGGTCGTAGAACTTCGCCCGGGCTTTTTCGGCGTAGTACCACCAATCCCATGGCTCCAGATCATGGTTCGCCCCGGTTTGCGCCATCACGTCGGCGATCTGTTCGGCTTCTCGCGCGGCCTTGGCGAGGGCCCCCCGCCAGACCTCGCTCATAAGGTCATGGGCGGCTTCCGGCGTCCCGGCCATGGTGTTGGCGGTGCGAAAGGCGGCGAAATTTTCGAAGCCGAGCAGGTTGGCGCGCTCCAGGCGCAACAGTAAAATGCTGCGGATGGCGTCGGCGTTGTTGAACGCATTGTCGTTGTCGCCGCGATTGGTCCACGCCTTGAAAACTTTTTCACGAAGATCCCGACGTGTAGAGAACGTCATGAAGGGCTCAAATGAAGACCGCGCGAGCGTGATGACGTGCGTGCCGTCCATGTTGCGGTCCGCGCCGGCCTGTGCGGCGGCGCTCAGCGCCGATTGCGGCAAGCCTGCTTTATCCTCTTTGGTCTCAAGCGCCAAGGCGAAGGTTTCAGCATCCTTCTGCACGTTTTGTCTGAAGGCGGTGTAAAGCGACGCCAGCTCTTCGGTGATCGCGGCCAGGCGGGCGCGGTCATCGCCCTGAAGCTTGGCGCCGGCGCGGACAAAACGGTTGTGCGTGCGTTCCAGGACCCGCGCCTGTTCAGCGTTGAGATTGAGAGT
The DNA here is from genome assembly GCA_039183635.1 of Pseudomonadota bacterium. GTDB lineage: Bacteria > Pseudomonadota > Alphaproteobacteria > Caulobacterales > Parvularculaceae > JBCDBL01. The sequence goes on along the minus strand of JBCDBL010000064.1, from coordinate 18,761 downwards.
GTTGGCGGCGCGCTGGAGCGCGTCAATGCGTGCAAACAACTCTTTGTTCAGTGCAATCGCGCTGTAATGCGCGGCCAGACGCGGCGACATGTCTCGCTCGATCGCGCGAAGGTCGTCATTCGTCGCGGACGATGTGAGCGTCCCAAAAGTACGCTGCACCCGGGATAAATCCGCACCGGCGCGTTCAAGGGCGGCAATCGTGTTGTCGAAATCGGCCGCGGCGCGGTTTGCGACGATTGCGTCAATTTCGGTATTGTGGAGCGCCATGGCGTGTTCGAAGGCCAAGACAAAGTGTGCTGGCTTGAACGCATCGAAAGGCGGCGCGCCGAACGGGGCCGTCCACGCCGAAAAAAGGGGGTTGTCGACCGACAAATCTCGGCCCGTCTCAACGGCTGGAGCTTCGGCGCGCACCGGGGCGGCGGCGATGATCGAGAACGCAGCGCACGCTGCAAGCAAATGCGCGCGAAAGGCCGGGCGAGCTGACGAATTCATCTTTATTCTCCCGTTTATGCATTTTGAGCGTCGTCTGCAGGAAGGCCAGGAGCGGCGCGTACAAACCGCATAATTAAAGCGCCGCGGCTCCATATAGTAAGACATCCGAAGCATGGCGCAATGGAATTCGAGAAAAGCGACACGCCTCCAATGGCAAGGTTTCGTTTTCGACGGCGTCGTTTTACGAGGTTTTAAGCCGAGATCGCCGCCAAAGCTCAGGCGGCCTTGATTTTCGGCGTAAACAGGCACAAGTGCGCCACTTTGCAACGGGGGCAGTCCGGGGTGCGGGCTTTGCATATATAGCGCCCATGCAAAAGCAGCCAGTGATGGGCGTAGCGTAGGTAGTCTTTAGGCGTTACTTTTTCGAGCCGAAGCTCCACCTCCAGCGGATTTTTACCCCGGGCGAGGCCGGTGCGGTTGCCGACCCGGAAGATATGGGTGTCAACCGCTATGGTAGACTGTCCGAACACCTCGTTGCAGATGACGTTCGCGGTTTTACGCCCAACGCCGGGGAGCGTCTCAAGAGCGTCGCGGTCAGCAGGCACCTCCCCGTCGAATTCGTCAATCAGTTTTTGCGACAGCGCAATGACGTTTTTCGCTTTGTTGCGATAAAGCCCTATGGTTTTGATATGATCGCGAACCTTGTCTTCCCCAAGGGCCAGCATCTTGTCCGGCGTATCTGCGATTGCGAACAGGGCGCCTGTGGCCCGGTTAACGCCCTTGTCTGTCGCCTGCGCCGACAGCACCACAGCCACGAGAAGCGTATACGGATTTTTGTAATTGAGCTCGGTCTGCGGCGCCGGGTCCCCTTCGGACAGGAGCCGATAGAACTCGGCGATATTGGCGCGGGTCATGTTTTTCGGCATGGAAGAACGTCCAGATAGAATGGGTGAGCGCGAGAGTGCAACGAAACCGCGCGGGTTTGCAACGTCGACAGGGTTTGCCGCGACCCTGTGTCAGGTCTATTTTACAACGTATGATAAATGCGCCCAGGGATTACGAAGATATGCCGCCGACGTCGATCGGCCGGGCCGGCCCCGTCGATGAGGGGGACGGCGCGACCGGCGCGCTGTTCGACGCGGTGTTGTCGCCCAACCGCTCCTTGCGGCCGGCGGGGTTTTTCCTTGTTATGGCCATCGTCGTCGGGGTCAGCTTCACCGCCGGGGTCTATTTCATGTCCCTGGGCGCATGGCCTGTCACCGGGTTTTTCGGCCTTGACGCCCTGCTCGTCTATATCGCCTTTCGGCTCAGCTATCGCCAGGGACGGATGCGCGAGGAGGTTTTGGTGCGGCCCGGCGAAATGATCGTGCGGCGCATTATGCCGTCAGGTCATGAAAAGCGCTGGACTTTGAACCCGTTCTGGGTGCGCGTGCGCATCGATCGTCCTGTGGAGCATCACAGTCAATTAAAACTCGTCTCCCACGGGCGCACTTTGATCCTTGGGGCGTTCCTGGCCCCTGAAGAACGCGGGGAGCTTGCAGAGGCGTTGGGCGATGCGTTGGAGACGGCCCGCGCGCCGGGGCTATAGGGAGTTTTCTTTTCCCGGCGGCGGCGTAAAGTGCCCGCCATGGTTTTCCTTCTCGCAGCACCGGTTGTCGTACTTTTCATTGCAGGCGTTTCATATCTGATGTGGCGGCGCCGCGTCGATGCGGAGGTGGCCGAGGGCGCCGAAATCGAATGGGATCGTCTTGGCCGCGCAGAGCCGGACCTGGTGCAAGGCCTCGATCTCGAACGTTTCCGCGCTGTTTACGCAAAGGTGATGACGCCCCGCGGGCCGCTTTACATGCTGATGGGTGCAGCTGCGATTGTTGCGGCGACACCGTTGATTTTTATGGTGATGAGCGGTGCGATCTATCTCGCCGACGTGCTCGGGCTCACCCCTGAGCGTTTTAATATTGTCGGGTTCGTCACAGTGGAGGACGGCGTCGTACGCTTGCTTGACCAGGGCTCTGAGATCGCGCGGTATTGGAACTTCAGCATCGTCGGCTTTGCGTTGTTTTTCGGCTTGATCATCGCGTGGGTGGCGATCGCGTCCTTGTTTGCGCGCGCGTACTGGCGCCGTCTGCCAGGCTCCTTGCGCGAGGAGATTATTCGCGCCCGCTAACGCCTGCGCACATCTGTTGGGGAAAACGCCATGGAATATTTGCACACGATGGTTCGGGTGAAGGATCTCGATGCGGCGCTCGCCTTTTATTGCGACGCCCTCGGCCTTGAGGAGGTCTCCCGCAAGGAAAGCGAACAGGGGCGGTTTACGCTGGTCTTCCTCGCGGCGCCCGGGGACAAGGCGCGGGCCGCGGAGCGCAAGTCGCCCATGATCGAACTCACCTACAATTGGGATCCGGAAGACTATGGCGGCGGGCGAAATTTTGGCCATATCGCTTACCGCGTCGAAAACATTTATGACCTATGCCAGCGTCTTCAGGACAAAGGGCATGTCATCCACCGCCCGCCCCGGGACGGCTATATGGCGTTCGTAAAGTCTCCCGACGGCATTTCGATCGAGCTTCTGCAGCGCGGCGACAGCCTTCCGCCGCAGGAGCCCTGGGCGTCTATGGCCAACACCGGCGCCTGGTGACGGCTTTTTATAAGGCGCCATCGCTTCAATCGGATGTGAAACGGGGCTTTAAACACTTGTTTTTGTGCGTTGCCGGAGGGCCAGCCGCATACGCTTGGCCTTGAAACCCTTCAGGCTGCGTCGGCTTTGTCGGGATTATAAACAAACAGGCGGTCGCAATACCCGCATTGGACGCGGTCGTCGGCGCCGAGCGTATACCAAACCTTAGGGTGCCCCAGTGCGCCGCCGCCGCCATCGCAACAGATGTGACGGTCTTTCACATAAATGATGTCAGGCTCCGGGGCCGCTTGCGGCTCTGCCATGGCGTTGACCAGGTTGTTTTTTTTGCGCTTGAATTCACATATGACCTGTACCGCCTGTGCAATCAATATTTATAAAAGGTTTTCTCTCTCGCCGCATATCGTCGCGGCTGCAGGTTTTCGGAGATTTCGTCTATGACCGCCATCGCCGCCGACACGTCGGTCGCCGCCATGCGCCCCGACAGCGCCATCTGCGCCAGGGGCCTGCGTAAAACATACGCCGGGACGCAAAAATCAGAACCGAAAGAAGCCTTAAAAGGCGTTGATCTCGATGTGCCCCGAGGATCGATTTTTGGTCTGCTGGGGCCAAACGGCGCGGGCAAATCCACATTTATCAATATTCTGGCAGGTCTTGTCACCAAAACCGCGGGCGCGGCGACGGTCTGGGGCTTCGACATTGACAAAAACCCGCGCCAGGCCCGCGCCTCCATCGGCGTTGTCCCCCAAGAATTGTCGATGGACGTTTTTTTCACGCCAAAAGAAAGCCTTGAGATGCATGCGGGCTTTTATGGCGTGCCGAAGAAAAAGCGCCGCACCATGGAAATTTTAGGCGCCCTCGGTCTTGCTGATAAGGCCGACGCGTATGTGCGCATGCTGTCCGGGGGCATGAAGCGGCGTCTTCTGGTGGCCAAGGCCATGGTCCATGAGCCGCCGATCCTGATCCTGGACGAGCCCACAGCCGGCGTCGATATCGAATTGCGCAAGCAGCTTTGGGACCATGTGGCGGACCTCAACGCCAAGGGCGTGACAGTTGTTCTGACCACGCACTACCTGGAGGAGGCTCAGGAGTTGTGCGACACTATCGCGATTATCGACAAGGGCGAGGTCGTCGCCTGCGAGCCGAAGGAAAAGCTCATCGCCAGCCTCGATCAAAAAACCCTGGTCGTAACGCCAAACGAGCGTATGGGCGATGCGCCCGATCTTGGACCGGATCTGAGGGCCGACGTCAAAGCTGACGGGGCGCTCCACATCTCCTACGCCCCCAGCGCCATCATGGTGGGCGAGATTTTGCAGCGCATGAACGCAGCAGGCCTTACGGTGAAGGACATCTCAACGGCCGAGGCGGATCTTGAGGATGTGTTTTTGCAGATGACCTATGGGCGCTCGTAAAAGAGCGGATCATGAACGTCTAGAGCTTGTTGAGATTCAGGGTTGTTCCGTCATCCCGGACGTTACACGCGCCCAAAACCTATAGGTTTTGGCGTGCGCGTGTTAGCGCCGGGATCTGTCTGCACGTGTCTGAAATCTGCTGCACCAGATCCCGGATCGCTCGATTTTCTAACCAGGTCAAAGACCTGGAGAAAACCGGCGTCCGGGATGACCGGTTATATTGATGAATCTCAACGAGCCCAAAAGCCTTTCCAGGCCAAGTGTGTACGGTTGGCCGTCCGGAAATGCGAAAAACAAAGACTTAAAGCGTCTGCGTGATTCCGATTGAAGAAGAGACGCTTTAGAGTCAAAGCGCGGCGACGCGCATCGCCGCTTGGCGGGCGAACCGCAAAGTGACGGCTTTGCGTCTTGCGCTTGCAAGCGGCCGACTTTGGGGCTGCCGGATCACCGCGCCGCCATAGGCGTCGGCGACGATCAGGCCTTCATCCGCCGGCAGAATGTGTTGTGGAAAACTTTCCGATACGGCGAAATAAAACGCATCGCAAAATTTTAAATACTCCGCCCACTTTGCATCGGTTTCGTAATCTTCCCGCCCGGACTTCACTTCCGCAATAATAAGGTCGCCCTTGGCGTCAAGAGCGGCCACATCCGCCCGCCGTCCATTGACGAGGCGAAATTCGCAAAGCGGCGTCAGCCCCATATCCACGAACAAACGCGTCACGCCCCTTGTCACTGCCGTTGTGATGTCAGGCCGTGCGGCGGGTAAAATGTTTCTGTTATGTTCCACGCCTGGCATCGAACTGCAAAGGCCGCCGCAGGTCAAGAGGCGTGATGTGCGGCCTGTTGAAAAAACGAAAAGGGGCCGCCCCAGGCGACCCCTCCGCGAGATCGGGCGCAAAGCCGATCCCTCAAACGTTCTGATTTTTCGTCAGTTCGAAACGGCCCGCCGCGCCGGCGAAGGCTGCTCCGCCGCCGAGACCGCACCGCAAAGACCTGCTGTTTGCGCCCTTAAAATCTCACTCGACATTGGATCACCTCCTTTCTCTACGTGGAACACATAGACAATGATGGCGCGTCTTGGTGCGTTTGAAAAGCGAAAAAGAGTTAACGCTCAAAAGGTTAACTGCATTCCTTCGTCATACGGTCGAGGGCGGCGGAAATGCCGAGAAGGGAAATTTCGTAGTTGGTCACCGTCCCGCGGCCGGATGTCGCCTGGACGCGCATGGTGGAGCCGCGCCGCATCGCTTGCAGAAGCTTTTGTTCGTCAACCGTCTTTTCGATGAACGCCTCATTGTCGGAGACATACATGTCCCACTTGTCTGTTCCGACGCGGACGGACGGTGTGGAGCGGTCCCGGAAGTTGTAGCCGGCCATAAAGCTTGGCTGTTCCCGGGCGACACCGGACTTCCAGGTGGAGACCAGCATGAAAACATCGCCATGGCTGACGTTTTTCGGGGATTTGTCCTTCGGTTCCGACACGGCGAAGCAGACGAGATCATCGCCTGTTTTCCGGGTGAAGACATTCCAGTCACGGTATGTGGCGACCACGTTCGGCGCGCTTTGGGCGAAAGCGATCGCCGGCGCGCCAGCGGCGATAACGCCTGAAATGACGGCGATAGCGGTAATAAGAGAGCGCGCGACCATAGGAAACCTCGAAAAACAAATGACGGTTTGTGTAAACCATGCCCCGCGATTGCGGCGAAAGAATGAACGCATCATAGCCGACTCGCCAAGTCCTGTGAAAGGGCTGAAATGCGACAGATCTACTCTAAATTCAGGCGCAGCGCAGCGCCGGCCGCAACCGGGCAGGCGGCGAGGCAGAACAGCGAATAAGCGGCGAGGAACAGCATCGGCGCCGAAGCGAGCCCTGCTTCGGGCGCCACATTCACGGCGCCCGCGCCGAAAATCAGCACTGGCGCATAAAGCGGCAGGGCCATGAGCGCGATCAGCAGGCCCCCGCGCCGGACCCCGACGGCAAGGGCGGCCGCCGCCGCGCCGATCAGGCTGAGCGCCGGGGCGCCGAGCAGGAGCGCAACCATGAGCGGCGCAATCGCGGCGGCGTCCATCTGAAGCAATACAGCGATCACAGGGCTTGCGGCGATCAGCGGCAGCAAGGCCGCGCACCAGAACGCGCCGGCTTTTGCCGCCGCGACGATCTCCAGCGGCGCCGGCGAGAGGGCCAGAACCTCAAGCCCCCCCTCCTCGTAATCCGATTGAAAGAACCGCTCAAGACTGAGCAATGCCGCAAGGGCCGCCGCCGTCCAGATAAAACCTGGCGCGATAGGGCCGAGCACGTCCCGGGCGCCGCCAAGCGCCAGCGGCGCGGTCGCCGCGGTGACCAGAAAAAAGCTGAGCGCCACGGCCCCCCCGCCGCCCTGGCGAAAGGCGAGCGCAAGGTCGCGCCGGAACACCGCGGCGGCGGCGCGCATGGCGCTCACGCCGCGACGCCTTTTGAGAGGACGCCGTCGCCAACGCGTAAAACCGATGCTTCGGGAACATCGTTAGCGTCATGGGTGGCGAGGAGAACGATCCCGCCTTGGCGACGGTGCTCCGCGATCAGCATGTTCAAAAGACGTCGGCCTTCGATATCGAGGGCGGCTGACGGCTCGTCCAGAAGCCAGACCGGACGCGGCGCGATCAGCAACCGGCAAAGGGCGAGGCGCTGCTTTTGTCCCGCTGAGAAAATCGACGCCGGCGAAGCTGCTAAACCTCCAAGGCCGAGACGCGTGAGCGCCGCGTCCACGGCGCCGCCGCCGAACAGGTCCGCCCAAAAACGCCCGTTTTCCCGTGCCGTCAGGCTCGTTTTAACGCCAGCGGCATGGCCAAGATAATGGACTAAGACGCTCCGCGCTTCGTCAAGATCCGCCGGCGCGCCGTTCAGGCGGAATGCCAGATCGCCCTTGGCGATGGCGGAGAACCCGGCGACGCCCCGCAATAGGCTTGTCTTTCCGGCGCCGTTCGCCCCCCGCAGCGCCAATGCATCCCCGGGGCCGACTGCGAAGGAAACGTTGGAAACGACAATCCCTTCGCCCCGTCGCACGGCGAGGGCTTTGGCGGACAAATGGACAGGATCGAATGTCATCGCGCTCTTTTCTGACGCACCGTCGCCAAAGGTCAAGCGTCACAAGATCGTCCGTTGACACGTCATAGCCAATATTATAACCATTTAGTTATGGAACAATATGGTTATATTAAATCTCCAAACCTCGACGCGGTCTTTTCCGCCCTCGCGGATCCGACGCGACGGGCGATCCTGACCCGCCTGTCGCGGGGGGAGGCGTCGGTGAGGGAGATCGCTGCGCCTTTCCGGATGAGCCAGCCTGCCGTGTCGAAGCATTTGAAGGTTCTGGAGCGCGCGGGTCTGATCGAACGCAATGTGGACAAACAGCGGCGCCCCGCTCGTTTGAAAGCATCGCCAATGGCCGCCGCGGCGGAGTGGCTGGAGGCTTTTGAAGGGTTCTGGGCGACGCGGTTCGACCAATTGGACGGGGTTCTTCAGGATTTAAAACGCGGTGCGGAAAAAGGGGACGATGATGACTGATTTGCCGACATACGTGCTGGAGCGGACGTTTGACGCGCCGCGGGCGCTTGTCTGGAAAACCTGGACGGATCCGGCGCTTCTGGCCCGGTGGTACGGACCGAATGTGGAGACCGTCATTCACAAGCTGGACGTTGCGCCCGGCGGCGTATGGCTCAATGAAATGAAGTGGGGCGACAACTCCAATTTTCAGAAATCTGAGTATACGGAAGTTGTCCCGCCGGAGCGCCTCGTCATGCTGCAGTCGTCGACGGACGCTGAGTGGAATGTCGTCCCCTCCCCCATGATGGCGGACTGGCCGCGCGTATTGTGCGCCACGGTGACGTTTGAAGAGGACGGCGATAAAACACACATGCGGCTCACCTGGGTCCCACACGAGGCGAGCGAGGCCGAGATCGCCTGCTTCGCCGCCGCCATAGACGGCGCCGACAAAGGCTGGGCGGCTGGAATGAAGCTTTTGGAGGAGCTGCTGAAAGATTTGCAGGCTTAGAGCGTTTTCCGGCCAAGCGGATACCGGTTGGGCGTTGGAAAATGCGACAAAACAAAGACCTCAAGCCAATTCCATGATTGAGATTGAACGGGAATCGCTTTAGTTGGTGCGATGACTTTCCACCTGGTCTGTCTCCAACAATGAGACGCCTACAGATAAAGGCTTGTCTTCTTCGATATTCGCTTTTAGCCAATCGATAAAACGAACGCTCCCTTGTTCTCCATCGTATATGCCGTCATACGTCAAAAAGGTGTGTTGTGTTCGCTCAGGGTTATGCTCAACTCTTTGATCTGATAAATATACCGAGTACGGTAATCCTGAACTTGCCAGTCTGCTGACGCACTGGCGCATCTCGCGTGTCCAGTAGGCGGCCACTGCGTCCTCGTCATTTACATCAACATCCACTTCATCGAGAACCTTCATATACGCAATGCCGATTTCGTCATATGTCGTGTTTGTGTGCAAATAGCGAACGACATTCGGCAAGGGCTGGTCGAGGTGGCTGAGATAGGCGATCTCCATAAACGCGGGGCCCGCGTCAAACCCAAAATGAGTTGAGGTGTCGGCTTTCCAGTATGTTTCCATCGCGGGTTTTAAAACGTCTGTCTTTATATGGATGCCGTCGCTGATTTGATAAATCCTGGACTTGGCGTAATGGCGTGCGATTGGCTCTACCCACACAGATGAAGCCGCCCCGCCGGCGCTTGAGCCGGCGACAACGACTTTCTCCGGGTTTGGAAACTGCGTATACGCCCAATCCAGCGCCGCCTCCACATTGAGGGCGCCGGTGTGGTGAATCTCGAACGCCTCGCCCTCCTTGGTTTCATATGTTGCGGTTGAACGTCCAAGATGGAGGTCGCCTGTGGCGTAGGGGATGTAAAGAATATTCCAGTCTTTAAAGAGGTTGTCCGGGTGATCAAAGTTGAAAACGCCGCCTTGCGACAAGATCGACAACCAAAAAATTTCACCTGTGTAAAAACCAATTCTGCTGACATCCAATGTAAAATCTCCGGACAGCATAATCTTGAGCATGCCCATTTGCGTCATCGGATTTGCAGCTGTTGTCGCGTTCCAGGCCAGCCCTCCGCCTTGGAAATAAATCATGAGATTGTCGCTGGAGCCCTTACGCGCCAGTCCGTAAAAGCGGGAGCCGTCGCTGTTTTTAAGATCGCGCCCAAGTTCGACACGGCGCCATCCCTCGCCGCGCACCTCTTCAATACTGCTGATTTTCTTGTAATTCCAGCCGTTTAAAACCCAATATGCGGATGTCCCGGCGCCGATCAGTCCAACGATGATGAGGGCGGCGAGCCCCTTCACTATCCATTTCCACATTGTTTCGCCCTTGCTCATGCGTTTGTTCGCAATGCGATGAGGATAGGCAATGGGGCGCGTTCGCCAAGTTATACCTCCGATTATGAATTAAAGCCGCCGGCGTTTAGATTTCGGTTAGAGGCGTCGTGCATTATCTTGGTTGCACCATGGCGCTCTATGCATTGCGCAGAGCGCCCGGCTCGGTTACAACGCTGCCGTAAATCTTGAGATTTTTGCAACCGCCCGCCCTTTGGCGCGGCCGGGGCGCACCCCGGCGCTGCATTGGCGGTAAGCCCGTTTCCTTTCGTGTTGCGATTCTCGTTTCCGACAGGGGCGGGTTCGATGTGAAAGTGAGACGCGCTCTTAACAAGTGATTTAAGGAGCACGCCCCGAATGATTCCCGGACACGACACGTTAAATGTCAAACGCGACCTGAAAGTCGGCGATAAAACATACGCCATCTATTCCTTGAAGGAGGCGGAAAAGCAGATCGGCGCGGTCTCTCGCCTGCCGTTTTCCTTGAAAGTGCTTCTGGAGAACCTTTTGCGTTTTGAAGACGGGCGCTCGGTCTCCGTCGACGATGTGAAAGCGTTTGCCGAGTGGGCGCAAAAAGGCTCCGTCAAACGGGAAATCGCCTACCGCCCGGCGCGGGTTTTGATGCAGGACTTCACGGGCGTGCCGGCGGTGGTGGACCTGGCGGCTATGCGCGATGCGATGGAAGGCCTTGAGGAAGATCCGGAAAAGATCAACCCACTGGCCCCGGTGGACCTCGTCATCGACCATTCAGTCATGGTCGACCATTTCGGTACGGAAGAGGCGTTCAAACGCAATGTGGACCGCGAGTATGAGCGCAATGGCGAACGCTACACGTTTTTGAAATGGGGCCAGGGCGCGTTCGATAATTTCCGCGTGGTGCCCCCGGGCACAGGCATCTGCCACCAGGTGAACCTTGAATATCTCGCCCAAACCGTTTGGACGGCGGAAAAAGACGGCGTTACGTACGCTTACCCGGACACGCTCGTCGGCACGGACAGCCACACCACCATGGTGAACGGTCTGGCCGTCCTCGGCTGGGGCGTTGGCGGGATTGAGGCCGAAGCGGCGATGCTGGGCCAGCCGGTCTCGATGCTAATCCCCGAAGTCATCGGCTTCAAACTTACAGGCAAATTGCCGGAGGGCGCGACGGCGACAGACCTTGTGCTCACAGTGACAGAGATGCTGCGGCAAAAAGGCGTGGTCGGGAAGTTCGTGGAGTTCTACGGCGCCGGCCTCGACAATCTCACCCTGGAGGACCAGGCGACCATTTCCAACATGGCGCCGGAATATGGCGCCACCTGCGGCTTCTTCCCTGTCGATTCTGAAACATTAAAGTATCTCACCGCCACGGGCCGGGATGCGGATCGCGTGGCGCTTGTGGAAGCTTACGCCAAGGAGCAAGGCTTCTGGCGTGATTCCAACACGCCGGACCCGGTCTTTACCGACACGTTGGAATTAGACCTTGCGACTGTCGGCGCGTCCCTTGCCGGGCCGAAGCGGCCGCAGGACCGCCTCGTCCTCGCCGATGCGCCGAAAGTGTTCGCCACGGCCCTCGACAAGGAGTACGGCAAGGCGTCCGAGGCCGGCAAACGCGTTCAGGTGGAAGGCGAAAACTTCGACATTGGCCATGGCGATGTGGCGATCGCGGCGATTACATCGTGTACCAATACGTCCAACCCTTCCGTGCTGGTGGCCGCCGGCCTTGTCGCCCGGGCGGCGTTGAAAAAGGGCCTGAAGGTCAAACCCTGGGTGAAAACCTCCCTGGCGCCGGGCTCTCAGGTTGTGACGGATTACCTGGAAAAAGCGGGGCTTCAGGACGATCTCGACGCCCTCGGCTTTAACCTTGTGGGCTATGGCTGCACCACATGCATCGGCAACTCCGGCCCCTTGCCGCCGGCGATTTCCAAAGCCATCAATGACAGCGACCTTGCCGTGGCGTCGGTCTTGTCGGGCAACCGGAACTTCGAAGGCCGCGTATCGCCGGACGTGAAGGCGAACTTCCTCGCTTCGCCGCCACTGGTCGTCGCCTACTCTTTGGCGGGCTCCATGAGCGTTAATCTCACCACGGATCCGCTCGGTCATGATGACGCCGGAAATCCGGTTTATATGAAAGATATCTGGCCGACCAATGCTGAGATTGCGGACATTGTTCGTGAGGCGGTCACGCCGGAAATGTTCGACTCCCGTTATGGCGACGTGTTCAAAGGCGATGAAGCTTGGCAGGGCATCAATACGGGCACGGGTCAGACTTACAGCTGGGACGGCGGCTCCACATATGTTCAGAACCCGCCTTACTTCGAGGGCATGACCAAAGAGCCTGTACCCGTGGAGCCGATTGAGAACGCCCGGATTATGGGCCTTTTTGCGGACTCGATCACCACGGACCACATTTCACCGGCCGGCTCCATCAAGGCCGACAGCCCCGCCGGCACATATTTGCAAGAGCGCCAGGTGCCGGTGACGGAGTTCAACTCCTACGGCTCCCGCCGGGGCAACCATGACGTTATGATGCGCGGCACCTTCGCCAACATCCGTATTAAGAATGAAATGGTTCCAGGCATTGAAGGCGGCGTCACCAAATACTATCCGGGCGGCGAGCAAATGCCGATTTATGACGCGGCCATGAAGTATAAAGAGCAAGGCACGCCGCTTGTGGTGATGGCCGGCGAACAATATGGCACAGGCTCGTCCCGCGACTGGGCGGCCAAGGGCACGCGCCTTCTTGGCGTGCGCGCCGTGATCGCCCAATCGTTTGAGCGTATTCACCGGTCAAACCTTGTGGGCATGGGTATCTTGCCATTGCAATTCAAGGACGGCGACAGCTGGAAGTCTTTGAACATTACGGGCGAAGAGCAAGTCTCCATCGAAGGCGTGCCGTCCTTAACCCCGCAACAGGATGTGAAAGCCACCATCACGTATGCGGACGGCGCCGCCAAGGACATCACGCTGCTCGCCCGCATCGATACGGCGGACGAGCTCGACTACTTCAACAATGGCGGCATCTTGCACTACGTCTTGCGCAAATTGGCGGCGTAGCATTCGTAGGGCGGGGTTCGCCCCGCCTTGTCCATAATGAACGCATAGGCGGGGTGAACCCCGCCCTACACAATAAAAGCCAGCTCGCAATGTGCGGCTGGCTTTTTTGTTTGCCTGGTCATCTGAAAAAGAAATGGAATAGCCGGCTCACCCCAAACTCGCCATCGCCTCCTCAGAAATTTCGAAATTGGCGTAGACGTTTTGCACATCGTCGCAATCATCGAGGGCGTCCATAAGCTTCAGCATGGTGGGCGCTTTTTCGTCTTCCAGTTCGATCATATTTTGCGGCCGCCAGACGAGCTTTGCCGAAGACGGCTCGCCAAAGGCGCCTTCCAGGGCTTTCGCAACTTCAGCAAGGTCTTCGCCGGCGGTATAGATCGTATGCCCGTCCTCGGAGCTTTCAACATCCTCCGCGCCGGCCTCAATCGCCCCTTCCATGACGGCGTCTTCATCGCCCACATCGGCGTTATATTCGATGGCGCCCATACGGTCGAAACCGAAGGACACTGCGCCCGTCTCCCCCAAATTGCCGCCGTTTTTGTTGAAGATGGTGCGCACTTCGCCGGCGGTGCGGTTCTTATTGTCCGTCAGCGCCTCAACGATGACGCCGACGCCGCCGGGGCCAAAACCTTCATACCGGATCTCTTCGTAATTATCGCCTTCGCCGGCGGCGGCTTTTTTGATCGCCCGTTCGATATTGTCCTTCGGCATCGATTGCGATTTTGCGGTCTGTACGGCCAGGCGCAGACGCGGGTTCATCTCCGGGTCCGGCGTCCCCATTTTCGCCGCCACGGTGATTTCTTTGGACAATTTTGAGAACAGTTTCGACCGCTTTGCGTCCTGGCGCCCTTTGCGGTGTTGAATGTTCGCCCATTTGGAATGGCCCGCCATGGCCCGTCCTTACGTTTTGTATCGTCTAACCCTGTTAGGCCGCGTTACCTAGCGCGCCGGCACAGCCTCCGCAAGCCGTCCGCCGACGCGCACCATTTCGCAGCGCGTGGCCAGGCCCGTGGCGTCGTCGGTCTCCACAAAAACGCCGCACATGGTCGCTTCGCCGGAGGCGGGGGTGAACCGGCCGCCAGGCAACTTGGTGACGAACCGGCGCAACGGCTCTTCCTTGTTCATGCCGATGACGCTGTCATAGTCGCCGGTCATGCCGGCGTCGGTTTGGTACGCCGCACCTCTTGGCAAGATCTGCGCATCGGCCGTCGGGATATGGGTGTGAGTGCCGACGACAAGGGAGGCGCGGCCGTCGCAAAAATGACCCATGGCGTGCTTTTCCGAGGTCGTCTCGGCGTGCATGTCCACGACGACGGCGTCGACCACTTTGCCGAGGGGCGCGTTTTCCAGCTCGGCGTCGATCGCGTCGAAGGGGTCGTTCATCGCCTGGGGCATGCCGCGCTGGCCCTGGATGTTGACGACCAGGACGCGGCGGCCGCTTTTATCCTGGAACACGCCGGCGCCGCGGCCAGGAAGGCCGGGCGTGAAGTTCACAGGCCGCAAAAGCCGCTCTTCGCGTTCGAAGACGTCAAGCTCGTCCCGTTGGTCGAAGGCGTGATTGCCGGTGGTCAGCACATCAGCGCCCGCCTCCAGCATATGCTCGCAGACCGCCTGGGTGACGCCGAACCCGCCGGCGGCGTTCTCAACATTAAGGACCACGAAATCGAGGGCGAGGGCGCGTCTCAGCCTCGGCAGATGCTCGTCCACCGCGGTCCGCCCGGCCCGGCCCATGACGTCTCCAAAAAATCCAATGCGCAAAGGAAGGCTCCTGCGTAGGGCGGGGTTCACGCCGCCATTTGGTGTCTTTAAGATGTGAGGCGGCGGGGTGAACCCCGCCCTATACGCGGCATTCCAGCGCGCCGCGTTCTGTCACCACCCAATCCAGCCGCTCGTCTAGCGGGTCTGTCGGAACGGCGTCAACCTCCTGTGCGGCGTAGGCGAGGCCGATGGCCGTGACAGAGCCTTTTGCGCGTAACGCGGCCAGGGTGCGGTCATAATACCCGCCGCCATACCCAAGACGCCCGCCCCGCCGGTCAAAGGCCAAGAGGGGAACCAGAACAATGTCCGGGGTGAGCGCCATCGCCGCCGGCCCCGGTTCCGATGTGCCGTGGGGCCCGGACGCAAGAGCCTCGCCAGGCGTATAAGACTTGAAAACAAGGGGGTGTTTCGGTTGCGAAATGGTTGGCAGGGCGAGCGCCCCCCCGGCGGCCCGGGCGGCGTCCATAAGCGCCCTCGGATCGGCCTCATCGCGCATCGGCCAATAGCCCGCAAGGATACGGCTCTTTAAGGGCAAGGATGTCTCGATAAATCGCGCGGCGAAGGCGGCGGCGTCTTCTATAACGCTCGGAATAGCCGCACGGATGCGTTTCGCTTCGATGCGCAAATTCTTTTTTTTGTGTGCGGTGTCTGTTTTCGTCATCGCCTGTCCATAAAGCCTAACGCATGTTCCGACCAAGTGGCCACAAGTTGGTCGGAACATGTTCTATTGCAGGTATAGGCGTAAAAGCCCGGCTCGCGATGAGCGCCTGTACACCGCCCAGATCTGTTTCAGACAAAAACTTCGGCGTCACTTCGGGTGCTGCGCCAGCCGCATCGAATGCGGCGCCCCCTTAAATCCGCCGCATGATCTCCCGCGCGGCGTTGCGGCCGGGCAGGCCTGTGACGCCGCCGCCGGGGTGGGTTCCGGAGCCGCAGAGATAAAGTCCGTCCACGGGACTGCGATAATCGCCGTAGCCGAGCGCCGGGCGGGCCGCCCACATCTGGTCGAGCGTCATGGCGCCGTGCATGATGTCGCCGCCGACAAGGCCGAACGTTTCTTCAAGATCCGCCGGGGATAAAATCATCCTGCCGACAATGGCGTCGCGGAAATTCGGCGCATACTGCGTAACGGTGTCGATGATGACGTCGGCGGCCCGTTCGCGCTCCGCCGCCCAGGTCCGGCCGTCGGGCAGGGTCGGGGCGAAGTGCTGACAGAACAGGGAGGCGACGTGCTTGCCCTCCGGCGCAAGCGTCGAATCCATCGTCGACGGTATAAGCATCTCCACAATCGGCGCCGAGGACCAGCCGTCGGCCTTGGCGCTCGTGTAGGCGCGGTCCATGTATTCGAGGGTCGGGGCGATGATGACGCCTGACTGGTGATGCTCCGCGACCTCCTTGCCGGGCAAGCAGGTGAAATCGGGCAATTCGTTTAAAGCGACGTTCATGCGGAACGTGCCGGAGCCGCAGCGGTAGGCGCGCATGCGCGCGGCGAATTCCGGGT
This sequence comes from Pseudomonadota bacterium, assembly GCA_039183635.1. Taxonomy (GTDB): domain Bacteria; phylum Pseudomonadota; class Alphaproteobacteria; order Caulobacterales; family Parvularculaceae; genus JBCDBL01. Next base: position 2,615 of record JBCDBL010000064.1, on the reverse strand, counting down.
CGAGAGCCTCCGAAGGCACCATTTTTTCAAACAGCAATTTCGGATTGACGTTGGCGATCACCCGGCGCGCGAACGTCTCCTCGCCGTTGTCCAACCGGACGCCGACGGCGCGGTCGCCCTTGATCGAAACGGATTTCACCGGCGAGGCCGTGCTGATGTCGACGCCGTTTTCAACGCAGGCCTGGCGCATCGCCTCGGTGATCGCGCCCATGCCGCCGACGGCGTGGCCCCAGGCGCCCTTTTCGCCGTCGACCTCCCCGAAGACATGGTGCAACAGGACGTAGGCGGAGCCCGGCGTGTCGGGGCTCGCATAATTGCCGACAATCGAATCGAATCCGAACGCCGCCTTGACATGTTCGTTCTCGAACCAGGCGTCCAAAAAGGCCGAGGCGCTTTTCGTAAACAGGTCGAACACGTCCTGTTGCAGCTCGCCCGATCCTTTGGCGACGGGCCACAACTGCGTTGCGGCCTTCAATGCGCCGCGCACGCCCGCCCGGGGGTTGGGCGGCGTTTTCGCGGCGATGTCGCGCAGGACGTCGGCGACCGCTTCGATGCGCGCCTCATAGTCGGGCAACCGCGCCGCGTCGCGGCTTGAGAATTTGCGGAACTCTTCCTGGGTCCGGGCGAGGCCGCCGCCGAGTTTTAAGTACCGGCGGTCGTCGAGGGGAAAGAAATTGGAGATCGGCCGCTTTACAAACGTCAGGCCGCGCTCCTTCAGCCTCATGTCTTTTATGATGCCGGGATTGAGCAGACTGACGGTGTAGCTGGCGGTGGAGTTGCGGAAGCCGGGGTGAAACTCCTCGGTCACGGCGGCCCCGCCGACGATCTTGCGGCGCTCGTGGATTTTCACCTTCATCCCGGCCTGGGCAAGATAGAAGGCGCATACAAGGCCGTTATGGCCGCCGCCGATGATCACCGCATCGTAGTGGTTTTGTGAAGTCTGCATTTCCGCCCGCCCTGTAACTGTCCCGCGTCCAAATAAGCCGCCGCCCATGCTACGCGCCCGCAGCGCCAAAGCAATCGCCCCTCGCCGCGGCCATGCGGATCGTTTTCGCAGACGCCGACGCCGCCGGATAGGGCGGCGACAACATCACGGGCGTCGCGCAGCTTTATGGGCTATGCTGAAGGCAGCAGCTTCAAATTCACTATTTGTTCTTGTTTTATTCACTCTTTTGGCGTAACGTTAACCATAAATTTTGAAATGGGGAGAGACCCTTATGGTCGCCAAAATCGTCACCTTCGCCTTTGACGGCGTGGAGCCGCGGCCCGTGGACGTGCAAGTGCAGCTCGCCTCGGGGGCGGCGACCTTCGCCATCGTGGGCCTTGGCGACAAGGCGGTTTCGGAAGCGCGGGAGCGGGTGCGGGCGGCGTTTTCGGCCATCGGCCTCGGGTTTCCGCCGAAACGGGTGACCGTGAACCTCGCCCCGGCGGACCTGCCGAAGGAGGGGAGCCACTACGACCTCGCCATCGCCCTCGGTCTGCTTGTGGAGATGGGGGCGGTTCCGAGGGACGCGGCGGCGGGCTACGCCGTCATCGGAGAACTTGGCCTCGACGCCTCCGTAGCGCCCGTCGCCGGCGCCCTGCCCGCCGCCGTCGGGGCGAACGCCCACGACCTCGGCCTGATCTGCCCCAAGGCTTGCGGCGCGGAAGCCGCCTGGGCCGGGGGCGACGCTGAGATTCTGGCGCCGGGAACGCTGATTCAGCTCGTCAATCATTTTAAGGGAACCCAGGTGCTCTCGCCCCCCGTCCCCGGCGCGCTCCTGGAAGGCCCGCCGGCGCCCGACCTCGCGAGTTCGAGGTCGAACGAGACTCGATCCGCGCGGTAGTAGCGACGCTGGTAGTAGACCGGCTTGTCGGCAGCGGTATAGCTCAGTCGCTCGACGAGGAGGAGCGGGGCGCCCTCGGGTACGCCGAGGAGCGGAGCGTCGTTCGCCGAGGCGAGCGTCGCCTCGATCCGATACCGGGCCCGCTCGACAGGGATCTCGTGCTCTCGCTCGAGGATCTGGTAGATCGTCTCGGCGGCGAGGTCACGCCCTTCCAGGAACTGCGCGTAGAAGGGCGGAAGCCAGGTACGGTCGATCGCGACGGTCTCCCCATCTCCGAGCCGAACGCGGTCGAGCCTGATCACGGTCGCGCCCCCCTTCAACTCGAGCGCCGCAGCGGCTGCGGGCGGCGCAGGCTCCGCTGCGTGGTGGACCACGCGACTCGTCGCAGCGAGCCCCGCGCGGTGCATGTCCTGTGCAAAGTCGGTGAGCCGCACGAGCCCCTGGGGGATCGCCGGCGGCGCGGCGAAGGAGCCCAGGCCCTGACGACGGTAGATCAGCCCCTCGTTCTCGAGCGTCGAGAGCGCACGGCGCACCGTGATCCGGCTTACGCCCGCGAGATCCCCGAGCTCGCTCTCGCTCGGGAGCTGGTCGTGGGGCGCGTAGTGCCCCGAGGTCAGGCGATCACGCAGCCAGTCGGAGAGCTGCGCATGGCGAGGACGGCCGGGCGTCAACGTCGGAGAGTCGGACATCGGGGCCTTCGAGCGGGGAGCCGGAGCGTGAGGAGAGAGAGCGTGCGGTGAGGGTGACCGCGATCTGCATGACATGCAATGTCGTCAAGATCGGAAGAGC
>JBCDBL010000063.1:0-25020 GCA_039183635.1 Pseudomonadota bacterium | reverse complement strand
CGCCTTGCTGTGCTCGCGGCGCTTGGTGCGACGACATACGCCGTTGTGCATTTCGCGTTGTGGCGGCTTTCCGGCCGCCCTGAAGGACCGGAGACGCGCATGCTGTTCTTATTTAGAACAGTTTTCCCAAGGTCTTAAAGCGTTTCCAGGCGAAGTGGCTTCCGGTTCGCCGTCCGGAAACGCGCAAAACCAAATAAGCGTTTCCAGGCGAAGTGGCATCCGGTTCGCCGTCCGGAAACGCGTTACGCCAGATATTTAAAGCGATGGAGCGATTCCGCTTGAATTGGCGTTGCTTTAAGTCCGACTCGCGAAAAAGTAAGATGATTGTAACGGAGGTGAACAAACTGAAAATGTTTGCTGACCCTTATTGTGCTCAATTCGTCAAATAAGGGTTTTCCTGCTGGCCATGCTCTCAATACGCGCTGCGAAGATGTTTGCAATTGTATTGATCACAGACAAATCACACCGTCTTATAGGGCGAATCTTGTACGTCATGAAGTTATGTTGCACACGCACAAAAAGAACTGCGTAATGTGACAAAATTATAAAAAATTGAATTAAAATATAAGCTTACTGCGATAGGCAATGCCATGAAAAACGTTTTCAAAACGATTTATTTGAGTATAATTTTAGATACTTTCCGTAGAAGAATTAATTCGTAATTTGCACAATAGATTAGCCTTTGCTCCACAGTTTTGCGTTTCAATACCTTTGAAGCGCGATGAAACCCCAGCAAACAGGGCGGTGGGTGGAGGCGGTTCGGGTCTAGTTTTTCGTATCGTGCGTCGATGGTAACGATCAGGTGTTTTTATGATCAGCGATTACTTCAATCTCGAAACGTTCTGGGAAGATTTTTTGGATGTTGATCCGGAGGGGGCGGCGACGCTTTATCGGCTCTTAACGGGCGGAGATTCGGAGGCGTTTGTCGCTTTCGCCCCGAGCGCTGCAATGCAGGTGCGTTTGGAGCAGGTTGCAACGGCCGCAGGAACGAGTGAGTCCGAAGACGCGGCGGGGGCGCAAGGCGACGCTGCGCCGTCCGGTGAGAGCGCGGCGTCTGAACAAGAGGCGGGCGCTGCCGCGCAGGAGGTGCAAAGCACAAACGAGGAAGGCGAGGGCGAGAGCAACACGGCCGTTGGCTCCGGCACGTTCTTTAATTCGCAAATCTTTGACCTCTCCACCCTTAATCTGTCGGACGATTTTGATTTTAAGGTCAATGGCTTCGATTTTTCCGACGAGGTGGCGATCGCTCTTGCGCCTTCCGCGGCCGCACAAAGCGACGGCGCGACAGCTGGGGCGCCGTCGGCGGCGAGTTTTCAATTTCTGAACCAGGTTTTGGAAAGTAAACGTGCCGCGGAAGCGAATGAGGCGACGCAGCTTACAGAAGAGGCGACGCAGCTTATAGACAATGAGCCGACGCAGCCTATAGACAATAGCGCCGGCGCCCCTAATGATGCGCCCCAGGGAGGGGGGACCTCCGGGCAACAGGGGAGCGGAGGGAGCGTGTTTGAACCAGCTGTCATAGAGACGGTCGCGTCTGATTTCGAAATACCGGCCGCAGTCCAGGATCTCGCGCCGTCGGGCATTTTAAATCTGGCGGATCAATTGTCGTCAGGCGGTCAGCTTTTCGTGCCAGTGGCCACCAACGCCAAATCCGGCGACGGCGTTCAAGAGGGCGTCATTACCACAATGACGCTGGAGAATCTGTCCTCGTCTTCTCAAACGGACGCCTACAAGACTTTTGGTCTTTCTTTCGTCCAGGGCGATGTGCCGTCGGCGAATGAGTCTCTGGTCGCTAACATTAACGGCGTAGACATTCCCGTTCAGATGGATGTTAAGGCCACTTACGAGGACGGGTCCGTCAAACACGCCGTATTGACGGTGAAGGCGCCGCAATTGTCAGGCAATGGCGATGTGCAAATGACGATCGGCCTTGGTCAAGTGAGCGGCGCGTCTAACGTGAGCGCTTCTGACTTCTTGAGTACGTCTTACGATTTTAAAGCAACGTTTGATCTTGAAGCAACGACGGCCTCGCCCGCGCAAACGGTGGAGATCGATGTTGGCGCACTGTTAACGAATGCTATCAACACCAACCAGATTGATAATGAAGACAAGTGGTTGGAGGGGCAGTATGTCACGGAATTCAGCATTACAGAAACGGTATCGCCTCATATAGACGCAACCTTCAATATTCGTTTGTACGCAGATGGAAATATTCGCACCGAAGTTGTCGTTGCCAATGAGAACATCTTTACCAATTACGGACTGGGCAATGTGGTCTACGATTTAACGCTGGAGCAAAACGGCGTTACGATTGAAAACCATCAAAATGTTGAGCACAATAAATTCGCTCGCTGGCATGAATCCTATTGGGCGTCCGGCGGCGACGATGACATTCATGTCGCGTTCGATTACGATTATCTCGCGTCCAGCGGCGCGGTGCAGCGGTTAGACGATTCCTACACGTTGAGTGAGGCGGCTCAGGCCAATTTGATTGCGAATTGGTCGAACTTCACAAATGCGCCGATGGAGACTGGCGCAAACCATCTCTATATGCCCGGCACCGGTCAAACCTCTGGTAACTTTGTTGGTATTCATACCGATTACCAAATCCATTATCTTCTTTCACAAGACGCCGATCTATTCGATGCGATGATCTCAAGCGCTGACGCTGCTGCGAGTGCGCCATGGCATCTGAGAGATTCCGGGACAGGCGAATACGTTTCTGTTCTTGAACATCCGGCCATTTACGTCTCCAAGCCCAACAAAGGCGAACAGTTTAAAACCGATGATCCGCTTTTGTCGCAAGACCAGCAATGGGCTTTGGATCTGGCGCACCAGCCAGCATACAATTATGCGCCGTACCTTTTAACGGGCGAACAGTTTTATGCTGAAGAGATTGCAGCTCAGACATCTTTTACCTTGTCTTACTATTCCGAGGTTGCACGCAATGGCGACGACGGCCTTTTTGTCTATGGACAATGGCGCAGCGCGGCCTGGGCGTTCCGTAATATATCGGATGCTGTTTACATCCTTCCGGATGACGACCCTCTGAGAGACTACTTTGTCGGGATTTTGGATAACAATTTGGACGAGTTGCTCCGTGTTTTCGATGAAAAAGCCGATATATACGGCCAACTTTCCGGTTTCTCCTTCCCGGGAACCTCCGTTTATGACACGCGACCTTGGCAACTCGATATGATTGTGCAGTCGCTTGGTCTTCTGGCAGAACGCGGCAATGAGAAAGCGACCGATGTCCTAAAGCTTATGGACAATTACATCTCCGGGCGGTTCATAAGCGAGGACATTGGTTTTGATCCTCGGTATGGCTCTCAATACAGCGCTGACTTTAAAGATGGAAACGGCGACCCTTATACTACATGGGAAGACTTCTTTAACGGCAACTACTCGAATGGTGCGCTAACGGAAGATTATATCAATGGTAGCGATAGGCAGGCAGGGTACGCTGGTCTGTCAAAAGGCGCCGTTGCAACGACTATTTCTGCAACTGGCTCCCACGATGCGATCCAGGCCTATGGTTACATCGTCGCCCATTCTGAGGTGACATATGATACGGAAGATCAAAGCACATCAAAATGGGATGTTGCGCCGCTTCTTGCGGATGGGTCGACCTTGGAACGCGCCAATTATGTGCTTGGCGACGCCGCGGCCAATGTTTATGGCGGCGCGGACGGCAATGAGTTAATCCATGGCCGCGACGGCTCCGATACTTTGGCCGGTAAAGGCGGCATTGACCTTATTTACGGCGGCGATGGCGATGATGTTATCGATGGCGGGCAAGGCGATGACTTCTTGTTCGGGAACGCTGGCGACGACGTTTTGCGGGGCGGCGACGGCGACGACGTTATTCGCGGCAATGACGGCGACGATGAAATGTACGGCGGCGATGGTGACGACATCCTTTATTTTCAGGACAATGACATCGTTGATGGCGGCGCAGGCACGGACACTGTGGCGCTGCAAAGCTGGCGAACGGCGACGATTGACCTGAAATCTGGTGATTTTACCGGGATTGAGGCGTTTGACCTGCGCAATCAAGAGAGCGACGCATGGACGGAATTCGATATTATTGAGCTCGATTTCGCCTCAGCAAAATCCTCAACGGGCGGTAATTCCCTAACAATTTATGGCGACGTCAATGACGTTGTTCTTTTGGACGGAGCCGCCACCCGTCTTTCGAACACAACCATAAACGGTGAGCAGTTTGCGCGCTTTACGGATGGCTCATTTGATATTTATGTCCAACTTGGGATGACGGCGACCACCGATAGTTTCGACGGCGTCTTGCTTTAAGTGAAGCTGGCGCTTCAAGCCTTAACTGACTTTATTATCAGGGGGCGGCGGGTGGTTTAGCCCGTCGCCTGGGGCTGTTTGGCTTTGTCGTGAGCGGGCAAAAGGCTCTAGAATTTTGTATTGAGCGCTGTGAGACGACCTTCATCTGATCCACGGTCACGCGCAACGCGCTCCAGGAAGCTGAAGATTGCGGTGACCGCCGCCGCGCATTTGAAAATGGGCGGGCCTAACCTGCGGCCGTATTTTCCAGATATTTTAAACGTTCTGCTTAAAGTTTGATTGGACATCAAAATGCCGCATGCCGAAACCATGGCGTCCGGTAAGAGTGCGAACCGTGACTTCAAACTTGGGAAAAACTTGGTCTCAGCAGGGCGTTTTTTATAGTCATCCCTTGGTTTTTTATCCTTTAGATGCAACATCGTCACCGAAGGCGCACTATGGCGCCTTCGGTTTTTAGCCATATTTAAGTTTTGGCTGAAACGGTGGCTTTTACTTGAAACAGCAAAGGCGCAGTGCGAGCCAAAAAGGGAGCCTGTTCGTGTTATTGGACGCGCGTGATTTTGAAAGCGGAACAACTCTGGACGCCGATATCTGTGTGCTTGGGGCTGGCGCTGCGGGCGTAACGTTGGCGCGCGAATTGGTGCAAGGCGGCTTTCAGGTTTGTGTTTTGGAAAGCGGCGGTCTTGAGTACGACGATGCTGCGCAAGACCTTTATCGCGCTGAGGCTTCTCCGGAATTCTTCCCGGATCCGCAATGGTCTCGATTGCGCTATCTTGGCGGCGCCACCAACCATTGGGAAGGCAATTGCAGTCCCTTATCGGAAGAAGACTTCAAGGTTCGATCTTGGGTCCCCAATAGCGGTTGGCCGTTCGAGCGTGCGGCTCTCGACGATGCATACGTGCGTGCGAACGTTTATTGTGAGATCGATGCTGAGTCTATTTTGACGATCTACAACGCGCCGGTAACGCCTCCGCCGCCGGAGCTTTCATTTAAACTTGGCCTCGCGAAGACGGAGATCACCAAGGCGAGCCCGCCTACGCGGTTCGCCGAGCGTTGGGCGCCGGACTTGGCCAGCGCCAAGAACGCCGATCTGGTTTTAAACGCAACGGCGCACAGCGTGGCGCTTGATGCGGGTCAAACACGCATTGAGACTGTACGGGCGCAAGTGATTGGCGGCGGCGCGTTTGACGTCAAGGCGAAATATGTTTGCCTTTGCCTGGGCGGTATAGAGAACGCCCGTATGCTGAAGATTTGGAATGCTGAGCATGGCAATAAGCTTGGCGACCAGTTTGATGCCGTTGGGCGCTACTTTATGGAGCATCCCCTCGGGGAATTCGCTTTTATTTTGCCATCGGCGGAACGCGCCAAATATAATCTTTACGCTCCGGGTCGATCCTATAATCCTAATAATGGGATCGGATATATGGCGCTTACAGAAAAGGCTCAAGAAGAAAACGCCGCGCCAGGGCTTCGGGTTCCTTTGATGCCGGTGGACAAATACTACGCATCTGACGGCATATCATCTTACCACTTAATGACGGATAGCTTATCGAATGGCGCCGCGCCGGATTATATGCTTCGCCATGTTAAAAATATGGTTTTGGACTTTGACATGGTGCTCGAAGCCGTTTCGCGTCAAGTGTTTCGTCGCAAACTGTTTAAAGAGGCCGACGACTTTACCGGTTTTGGCTCCAGCATGATGATTGAGCAGTATCCGGATCGGCAAAACAGGATTACTTTGGGCGAGGAGCGCGATGCTCTTGGTCTGCGCCGCAGCGTTGTCGAATGGCGTGTTCCGGAAAGTGAAAAGGAAGGCGTCTGGCGCGCTGTCGAGGCGGTGGGGCGGGACTTTGCTGCGTCCCGCCATGGCCGGTTCCGTCTTTTAAAGGAGCGCGACACGCGCATTTGGGGCTCACAGCTGAGTTACGGGCACCATCATATGGGAACGACCCGTATGGCCAAAAGCCCTGAGACGGGAGTAGTTGACGCCAATGCAAAAGTGTTCGGTATGGAGAATTTTTATGTCGGCGGCAGCTCGGTTTTTCCAACGGGGGGGCACGTTCCGCCAACCTTGACCTTGGTCGCCTTGGCTGTGCGTCTTGCGGATCATCTTAAACAAAAAATGGGAGCGCCAGCATGACGACGCGTAGAGGTTTTATGGCTGGCGCGTCTTGCCTTGCCGTTGGGCTGACGTCGATTGCCGGGCGCTCAGTGGCTGAAACGTTTGATTTTAGCGTTCTGTCAAGGGAAAGCGCCGTCTCCCCTTTTGCTGAACATTGCCGGCGTGCGGTTGTAACGCGCGGCGCGCCTGACATGGTAGACGTCCGACGCGTCCTTAAAGCCCGGTTGGCCGGTGTCGATGAGACTGCGCTGCCAATCGCGGTCGCTGAGGCTGTGGAAGATGATTACCGCACCAACCGCGTTTTGAAAGTGGATGGATGGCTTCTATCGGAAACGGAAGTATACCTCGCTGCTTTGGCGGCGGAAGAAGCTGCATCAGATCCGAGCGCCTGGGCCTAGAGCACGCCCGTGTGAATCCAATTAAATGAGACGTGCTCTAGCAATTGCGGACGACGGATCTGCTATGTGCTTCGCCTGGAAACGCTTTAAGAGCGTGTGTAGCGCCGCCGCCTCATTTTGCGCTGCGCCTTGAAGCCGCCATTGTCAAAGCTTTCCGTGCCGTAAGCTGGCGCTGTGGCGCCTGCGGTCGCGACGCCCGACGATTTCTGCTGTTTGGGGGCTTTCTCTCCAAGCTCGTTACGCACCCGAGCGTAGAGTGCGATTGCAAGGGCGTAAATGACGTAAACAGGTTGCCAAAAGGCCTGGTTAATGGTGACGCCGCCCGCCAAGAAGGCCAACAGGGCGATGATGATAGCCTCGGCGGTTGTTCTTTCCCACATCCATTCCGGTTTGCCTCGCGTGAGCTTTAAAACTTTCAGCATATTGAGGAACATCGCTCCGATCATCAGAGCGAAAATTCCAAATCCGACAAACCCGTGTTCGCCAAGAAGTTCGAAGTAAATGCTATGTGCGGCGTGGACTTTTTGGAAATCGTTGCCGCGAAAGACTTCAAACCCACCGCCCGTGATCGGGTTTTGCTTGGCGATTTCCCAGCCATACCCCCAAACTTGAAAACGTTGTTGGGCGGAGGACACTTCCTCAAAATCTCTAATTTGCCCAATCCGTTCGAGTTGGTTGTCCGGCGCGAAGGTCATAATGGCGTACCCGGCCGCTGCGAATAAAACCGCTGTCAGGATTTTTCGATCGGACTTAAGCCATGCGAATCCAGCAAGAACAGCCAACGCCAAAAAGCCGCCGCGGGACCCTGATACAAAAACCGCCATGACGCTGGTCAACATGCCGGCGAGCGAGGCGAGGCGTATATGGTGCGATGCCGATGTCTTATACAAGATATACAGCATTGGGACGGCCAATATAGCGACGCGCGAGAAAGGGTTGGAGCTTTTGAATTGGGTTGAAAAATCCCCCATGACGATGCCGTTTCCGCCGGATGCGACGCCTGTCAATGCGGCCCATGCGATATGGTAACCGACGGCGATCATAAACACCCAAACCAATGCATGCTGACGGTCTCGTGTATTGACGAGGGTCGCCATCAGAATCGTCATCATCATCATTTTGCTTGTAAGGGTCAGGTGCTTTTGGGCCTGATCGGGGAAAATCGCAAATTGCGTGGTGATGGCGATCCACGCAAAAAGGGCGATCATAAAAACCATTGCCGCCGTGTTCGGCGGAAATTTAGGCCCTTTCGTAAATACGAAGCCGATCACCGTAGCGACGGCCAGCAACATGATATAAGGCAAAGACGGCTCGCCCCATACGCTCATCTGCGGCGCCATGACGGAGAAAATCGTATAGCTGAATACGCCGACCAAGGGACGGAAGAAAGACGCCGTTAAGGTGAAGGCGAAAAAGAGGAGGAAGAGGATCGCCGACATCGTTTGTTATTCGCCTTCATCGCCCGTTGCAGAAAGCGCGCTGAAGCGTCGACGCGGTCTTCTGGATTTTTCTTTTTGTTCGACTTCTTTTGCGTAATCGCGAATCTTAAAAATACCGCCCAAACGCCGCTGCTGCATCTCCGACAGCACGATTTCCAGCGTAAGGTAAGCGGCTAGAAAGATGAAAATACTGAAAACCAGGGTTTGCATGTTCAGACGTAAAGTTGTTCACAATCGCTAGGGGGCTTTCACCCTGAATTTATCCGGTTCTTATCGACCTATTATGCAACAAACAAGCCGATCGATAACCCGTTCGGGGCATTTAAAAATAAGATGAATGCTTGAGCGCACTCACGATCCATCGACTCAAAAAAGAATCGTAAGGCACTGTTTTAAATGCATTTATCTGTACGGCCGACTCCGGCGTAATGCTAATGCGCTAAAAAGCTTTCATGGAACGTTACGCCGTTGGCGTTAACGAACCGTCCAAAGCGTCCGGCCCGCTTGCCGTCGTGGCCCTTCTTGCCCGGCTGACCTTAACGCCGTCTAATTTTTTAGAGCGTGTTGTCGATAACATGGCCGACCTCTTGCGCTACCGCATGACGCCCAGATTGCGCGCTCCGTTGAAATGCGCCCAGCCTCTGAAAAGGCCGATCATGTCCCATATCAACAACTCAAGTTCGAATTTTTCCTGCGGCCCGCCCTTTCCGGCGATCGCGCCGGCGGACAAACCAATCATTTTGCGGACTTTGTAATACGCAATCTTGATCGGGAACCCTAAGAACAGCTTGTCGATCGCCGGCCATTTTTTACGGATCTGCACTGTCGCTCTGTGATTCAACATGGCCCGTTTGCGAACATATTTTTTGGTCAGCCGGTCCGCTGGAATTTCATGCACGATTTTAAGCGCAGGCACATAGCGGCCTTTGTAGCCGGCATTGACCAGCTTGACGCCGAATTCAGCATCATTCCCATATGTTAACCACAAGGAATATCCGCCGACTTTGCGCGCCGCTTCAGTGCGCACGACGGAATTTCCGCCAACGAAGCTTCTGCCTTTGGTGAGCGTATCCATCTCAAATGGCGCATCGCCGTAATCGAGGAGCCCGACAAGGCCCTTGCGGTTTACAGGCAGCCACTCCGGCGCTTCGGCTTTCCAATCCGGCACGCAGCGGCCCGAAACAAAAGTGACGCCTTCGTCTTGAAACGCCGCCTCGACAGTCGTTAACCAATCTTCCGGCACCTGTTCGTCGTCGTCGATAAAACCGATAAGATCGCCATCAGCCGCTTCGATCCCGGCGTTCAAGGCAGCCGGCTGACCTTGCTTCTGTTCAAAAACATAACGTATGCGGCCCGGATGCGCCGCCATCATACGCTCAACGACTTCCTTGGTGTCGTCTTTCGAATTGTTGTCCACAACGATGAGCGTCATTGTCAGCGTTGTAGCTGGCGCGCAGGCCAACAAGCTGTTGACGGTCAGCGGCAACGAGCCGCTGCGATTATATGTTGGTATGATGACATTCAGCTTCATATCGCCGAAAACTCCCACACGCGTTAACAGTCTTGTCCCAAAACAGAGCGTTATCCCCTCGCACGTGCTTTGGTAAGCAAAAATTGCGAGCCGCGACAAATTTGAACCCAAATTTCATGCCGAACGGCGGCGAGCGCCGCAATCCAACAGATCACGCCCAACACAATGACGCCTGCCATCTCAAGAATTGGCAGGGTGTCAGGCCAACCCTTCGACGCCATCCAAAAAAACGCCGGCCCGATCGCTGCGGCTGTTGCGATCGCGCTTGTCCGCCATACAGACAATAACGCGCCCCATTTTAGTTCCGTCGCACGGAGCATGAAGGGCAGATACAAGACGGCGCCCGCCAAAGCCTCAACCGTGCGTCCGAAGGCGGCCCACACAAGTCCGAAACTTGCGCCAATTGAAAAAGCGGCGAAGCCGATGCCTGACTTTACGATGGCCAGGCGCGTCAATCGCGGCATTTGGTTCGACGCCACGGAAACTTCGACCGGACACGTCGCCATTTCGACGAAAATACGCGCTATGCAAAGCCAAATCAGCGCCGGCGCGGCCGGCAGCCAGCGCTCGCCATAGATGAATGCGATCAACGGATGCGATAGAACCGCAAGCCCTGCGAAGGCGGGCCAGCTGACAATCGTTAAAACGGAGGCCGCGCGTCGGTACATGTCCCCCATTCCCCCGTCGGCGCGGCGGGCGTTGGCCAGGGACGGTAAAACAAGCCGTCCCAAAGGCTCGATCAGTCCGAATTGAACCATGTCCGTTATCCCTGTGGCGCGCCCGAAATGGCCGACAGATGTGATATCCGCCACCTTGCCGAGGACAACCACGCTCGACCGGCTTGCGATATTCGTGATTGAGGTGAATGAGAGCATCGACAAGCCAAACCCGCCTATCTCCCGCCAATGCTGTGTATTCGGGCGCACCCTCATTTTCTGGGCGCACAGTACGACCCCAATGACGCCGCCCACCAGGGACCCGGCCAGGGCGCCCCAGGCCATGCTGGCGTAGGAAAGCCCAAAATACGCTCCCGCCACTGTAACGGATGTGTTGGCGAGAGTGCGTGCGATCAGGACGATGGCGATGTGGTCAAACCGCATCTCTCGTTGCAGCAGCCCCATCGGAATATGTTCCGTTGGCAGCAATAATGCGACAAGGGCGAGAATTGCAACGGCGTTGAAGATCCGAGGGTCTTCCATAAAGACGGACAACCCCCAGGCGACCAAAATCAAAACCAGCGCGAGCAGTACGCCTTGGGCCGCCGACATCGCCATCGCTCCGCCGAGCCGCCGCGGGCTCATATCGTCATGGTTGGTGACGTATTGGACGAGCCCGATGTTCTGGAATGCGAACAAAAGACCGTAAGCGGCGATGGCGATTGTAAACACGCCCATTTCATCAGGCATCAGCAGCCGCGCGACGATGACGGACGCGATGAACTGAACGCCAAACTGAAAGGCGTTGGAGCCGACGGAATAAAGCGCTGATTTACGAAGAAACATGGTGAGGCGCAGGCGTTCTGTGAGCGCCTGATGTGCTCCTGAGTTAAGAGTTCAGCGCGGATAGCATGCGGAGGCGATGTATCGTTGACGTCTCAGTTTGAACATTCCATTTCAGGCTTTCTATAGGGCTTGGATCGCCATGGCGACAAGGTTGAATCTTCCGGTCTTTTGAGACCCGCATGTGAACATGCGGCGACGATCCAGGCTGCGCCTTTCACGAATTGGCCTTTTAAGGATGCGTTTGAGTAAAACGTCATATGTTCGTCATTTTTTGCGGGCTGCCCCGAAACCGCGAACGGCGTCGACGAAACCCTTACCTTAAAAGAATTGGAAAGGTTTTAACGGCGTGTTATCCCGGCGCGGCTTTTAATAGGCTTTTGCTAGGAAGGGTAGGGGAACGCTTGCGTTGGCTTCGTGATGGCGCACAGACATATAAAATCCCTGGTGAAGTCCGCCCTGCTGGCCTGCGGCGCGGCGCGTCTGTATCACTATGCGCGCAACAGGCGCGCGTTAAGCGTTGTGATGTTCCACCGTATTTTGCCGGAGGACGACCCTCGCTTCGCCGGCGCAGACCCTGCTTACACGGCGACGCTGCGTGAATTCGAAGCCGCTTTGGATTTTTTTCAAACCTACTACGCGCCGGTATCGCTCGCGGAGGTGGAAAGCGCCGCCCGGGAGGGGACGACTTTGCCGGACCACCCATTGCTCATCACCTTCGATGACGGCTGGCGCGACAATGTGGAGTACGCCGCGCCGGTTTTAGAGCGCCGCGGCTTGCCGTCGGTCTTGTTCGTCGCCACGGGCCATATCGGATCCGATAAGGGGTTTTGGCCGGAGCAGGCGCTCGCCTGGGCGTTGACGGGACCTGAAAGCGATGCGGAAAAACGTCGTCTTGCGGGCGGCGGTCAAGATAATCCGGCGGCGGACCGTATGGATTTCGCTCGAAACATCGTCGCAGCCTTCGCCGCCGCGCCGGAGGGGCCGCGGGCTGTGATGTTGGACAGAATCGCCGCCCATGGCCCCGGGCCGCGGGCGATGGCGGACGCGGAGGACCTAAAGCGTTTTCGTGCGGCCGGCGGCGCTATAGCCGGTCATGGCCACAGCCATGAGCCCCTGACCGATGTGGGCGACGCCCGCGAGGATATTCAAGCCTGCCATGCGCGCCTTCAGGAGACGATGGGACAGCAGAACGCGCCGGCGTTTTCCTTTCCCCACGGACGGTATACGTCTGAAATCCTGCATACGGTTCAGGAGGCGGGGTTTGGACTTGTGTTCACAAGCGATCCCGGCATGGCGCCGGTTTCGGCCCTTGCTCAATCCGCGCCCATCCCGCGCATTGAGGTCGATTTTCGCGCCTGGCGCGGGGCGCAAGGGTTCCGCGCCTCGGACTTCGCTTTTTATATGATGACGCAAAGGATCGCCGCGTAATGACTGTATCGGCGGATATCGTCAAACCTTCGCAACTGAGCGAGACGGACATTGCGCGGTGGGAAGAGCTCATCCGCGCCGCGCCGCATTTGCAACGGGCGTTCTTGTCTTACGACTTCGCCCGCGCCTGCGAGACGGCCTATGAGCGTGTGTATGTCGCTGTTTTCCAGGAGAGCGGTCGTGTTCGCGGCTTCTTTCCTTTCCAGTTTGAGAGCGCCTTGCATGAAACCCTAGGCTCCGCCGTCCATGTGGGCGAACGCATGTCCGATGCGGCGGGGCTTGTGGCGGAGGAGGGGTTTGCGCTGTCCGTCGACGATCTGATGCGTTTGACGCGTTTGTGGCAAATGCGGATGACTCACTTATTGGAAGACCAGTCGGCTTTCGGATTGACAGGCGAAGAGCTTGTGGACGGTCATCTCATTGACCTTAAAGAGGGGCCTGAGGCGTATTTCGAAGCGCTCCGCGCCGCCAATGCGAGTTTTCTGCGCGATACGGACCGGCGCGGCCGCAAGCTTGAAAAAACGTTCGGTCCTCAGACATATGCTTACGACACCGCGCCGGATAAGCAGTCGGTCGATGACATCGTTCAGCGCAAACGCGCCCAGTATGTTGAAACCGGGGCCGAGGACGCCTTCGCTGCGCCGCGGCGTCTGGCGCTTATTGAGGCTTTGCGTGAGGTTCGTAGTCCATTTTGCACGCCGGTCGTCAGCACGCTTGCTGCTGGACAGACCTGGGTCGCCGGCCATTTTGGCCTGATGTGCCTTGGTACGTTGAATTATTGGTTGCCTGTCTATGATAAGGATGCGCGCAAATTTTCTCCAGGGCGTTTGTTGCTGTGGCGAACGATTTCCAATGCTGCGGAGCACGGCCTGCAGCGGATTGACCGCGGTGAGGGCGACAGCCAGGCTAAGCGTGATTTTTCAACGGGTCGGCAGCGTTTTGGCGTGGCGATGTGGCGTCGCCAGGGAGCCAAAGGCGTGGCGGCCCGGGCGATGACGTCGATCGCCTGGCGTTTAAAGGCTTAAGCGATGACGAAAAATACTTTTGACATTGAAGTGCGCCGGTCGGAGGAGACGCCGAAAGTCAGCGTCGTTATTCCGGCCTATAAAGCTGGAGAGGCTTTGGAGAGCGCCTTGAATTCCGTTACCGCACAGACATTTCGCAGTTTTGAAGTGATCGTCGTGGACGACGCCAGCGGGGATGATACAGTCGACCGTGCTGCGGGGATTTTGCACGCAACGGCGTTTGACTACGCCGTTATATCTTTAAAAAAGAATGGCGGGCCCGCCAATGCGCGCAATCATGGCGTGCGCGCGGCGCGGGGGGAATATGTCGCGTTTTTGGACGCGGATGACGAATGGTTGCCGGAAAAACTCGCCGCGCAAGTCGCTATTATGGATAGCGACAAGACCATAACTTTGTGCGGGTGCCAGGCGACATGGCGGCCGACGGACGGTTCATCTCCGTACCCTCTGTATAGAAATCTTCCGGATATTTTTCCAACAGGTTGGAAGACGCTCTTATGGAACTGTTTTATCGCAACGCCCTGCGCCGTCGCCCGTCGCAGCGATCTTGGGGAGGCGCCGTTCGACCTGAAATTGCGGGTTGGAGAGGATCGCGATTTATGGATTCGCCTGGCCAGCAACGGCAAGGTGGCGCTCGCCCACGACAATTTGGTGAACATTCGCCTCAGCCCCTCAAGTTACATGGCGAGCAACGTCTTGCGCATTAAGGATGATATCGTCCCGATGATCGAACGCCATCTCAGCGCCTTCGCCGATGTCTTGGGCGCCAAGGAACGCCGCCTGGCGTACGGCAAACTGTCGAGCGATATCGGCAAGGCGCTGTGTCTCAGCAAGCCGGATTATCCAAGGGGCGTCTCGTTTCTCTTAAAAGCGGCCGCGAACGGGTACCAACCTTTCGCCAGTCTGTGGTACGTCATGCTGACGGCGCCCATTGTCCGTGATGTGAAGCCTGGCTTAAAAGCCATGGCTCGCACAATGCGTCCGGAACATCATAGTGCAGGGCCCGAGCGCCGATGACCAGCATCACGTTACAACGCCCAAGCCCCCGAAAACCGCAGCATAAGCAATGGATCGCCGCCGATATCAGCCGCCTCGACAAACCGCTATTGTGCGTCAATATCGATACTGAGGAAGAATTCGACTGGACGAAACCGTTTTCCCGCGACAACACGTCTGTGCGTTCCGTTAAGTATTTACACAGAGCACAGACTATTTTCAAAAGCTATGGCGTGAAGCCTTGTTATCTTATCGATTATCCGATCGCAGCGGACCCTTATGCGTGCGAAGTTCTGCAGCTATGGGCGGATGAAGGCGACTGTCTGGTGGGCGCGCAGCTGCACCCCTGGGTGACGCCGCCCCATGAAGAGGTTGTGTGTCCGTACAACAGTTACCCCTGCAACCTGCCGTCAGACTTGGAACGGCGTAAAATACGTATACTCACCGAAACCATCGAAGCCTCGGTTGGCGTGCGCCCCACAATCTATAAGGCTGGCCGGTATGGCATCAAGTTGAAACGAATATGGGCTCTTGCGGAGGAGGGGTATGAGGTCGACACCAGCGTCGTGCCTTATAAAAGCTATGCCGGGCTTGGCGGCGGTCCGGACTTTTTCGGCTATCCCGATCAGCCGTTCTGGCCGGATGCCGACGAGACTCGCGTTATGTGTTTGCCGGTGACCCAAAGCCTTGTGGGCGTTATGCGCGACGCCGGGCGGCGCGGGCTTGGCCGCGTTGTCTTTGGCCGCGACGGGATCAAATTTCGCCTGCCGGGTCTTTTCTCAAGGCTTGGGCTTTTGGAGCGCATTATGCTCTCGCCGGAGGGCGTCAGCGTCGATGCGATGCGGCGTTTGGTGGACGGCATGATAGACGACGGCAAGCGTGTATTTGCTTTGTCTTTCCACAGCCCTTCTCTCCAGACCGGTCGTACGCCCTATGTACGCAGTGAAGAGGAGTTGTCGGAGTTCCTGTACCGAATTGAGGCGATGATCGATTACATCCTCACGGATAAAGGCGGCGCGCCGGCCACCCCGTTGGAAATCAAGACGGTCTTGTCGTGAATGTTTCGCGAGAATGGCTTATGCACTGCGGTGATTTCAGCCTCAGGTGGCGCGCTTTTTGCTGATTTTTCAAAGAATTGCTAACACAGGCGTCGCAAAAAGGGTCAAGTGGGAGGAGCTTTGCACATGAACACCCATGTCAGCCAAGTTTTTGTCGACCTGGACGGCTCCTTGATCCGAACGGACATGTTGTTGGAGGCGGCGTTGAAGCTGTTAAAGCGCAACCCACTCAACATTTTTCGTTTGGCGATGTGGGCGGTCCAGGGGCGCGCGCTGTTGAAAACCCGCCTTGCAGAGACTGTTGAGATCGACTACGCGGCATTGCCGTATGAGGCCGATGTTGTGGAGCATCTGAAAGCGATGAAAGCGGACGGGGCGCGGATCGTCCTCGCCACCGCTTCGCCGCGCGTGTTCGCCGAGGGCGTCGCCGCTCACCTTCCGTTGTTTGACGATGTGTTGGCGACGGAGCCTGGCGTCAATTTAAAGGGCGTCAATAAGCTGAAGGCCATTCAGGAGAGCGCCGGGGAGGCGGCCTTCGCCTATGTCGGCGACAGCCCCGCGGATCGGCCGATCTGGCGCGCTGCGTCCAGCGAAATCCTGGTGAACGCGTCCCGCAACGATGTGCGCAGGGCCAAATCTCAAGACAAGCCCAGCAATGTCATACAGACCCGGCCCAGCGTCTTCAAAAGCTTTTTAAAAGAGATGCGCGTCCATCAGTGGGCGAAGAATGTGCTTGTGTTCGTACCTTTGTTTACGTCTCACAGCTATTACGATCTTGGCGCTGTCTTCGCTTGTCTGGTGGCTTTTGCGAGCTTCAGTTTGTGTGCGTCCGGTGTTTATTTCTTTAACGACCTCCTCGATCTGGAAGCGGACCGTAAACACAAAACGAAATGGCGCCGTCCTTTGGCGTCAGGGGACTTGCCGATTTCGTTGGGCGTTATCGGCGCCGTCGCTTTGCCGGTTGCGGCGTTCGCGCTGGCGCTTGTGTTCGCCCCTTTGGCGTTCGTTGCGGTGCTCTGCGTCTACTTCATTATGACCAACGCCTATTCCTTTTATTTGAAGGCGAAATCCACCGCCGACGTCATGACGCTTGCGATTTTATATACGTTGCGGGTCGTCGCCGGGGCGGCGGCCATCGGCGTGGCGCTGTCCTCCTGGCTGCTTGGGTTTTCGATTTTCGTGTTCGTCAGTCTGGCGTATCTCAAACGCTATATTGAGATCGCCGGCCTTGATGAGGGGGGCGAGAAAGCCGCCGGCCGAGGCTATTCCGGTGCGGATACCGAGACGATGTTCGTTCTTGGCGCATCGAACATGACTGCGGCGGTGCTTGTGCTGGCGCTTTACGTGAACAGCGAAGAAATCACAGGCACATATCAAAGCCCGATTTTGCTGTGGGGCTTATGTCTGTTGATGCTCTATTGGGGAAACCGGATATGGATCGGCGCCCGGCGCGGACGCATTTCCGACGATCCCGTCGTTTTCGCCATAAAAGACAATATCAGCCGCCTCGTGGGCCTCGCGTTCGGGGGCATCGTGCTTGCGGCGCGTTATTTCTCATTCTAAGGGGAGATCTTAACTTATGCCCGCCATGACGCTGTTTGTCATTTTGGCGTCAGTCGCCATGTCCGCATGTGCGCAGCTCGCCTTGAAGGTCGGCATGTCTGCGCCGAAAACGGGATATGCCGCGAAGGGCGACAGCCTCGTCCATGTCGCTTTCGCCGCCTTGGCGTCTCCGCTCGTCTGGCTCGGCCTTGTCATATACGGGCTCAGTGTTTTGCTGTGGCTTTGGGTCTTGTCGAAAACGGAGCTTTCTCTCGCCTATCCGTTTGTCGGTCTCAGTTTCATCATGACCCTGGCGTTCGGCGCGTTTCTACTTGGTGAGAACGTCACCTTAATGCGTGTTCTCGGCGCGGGGTTGATTGTATGCGGGTGCGTGCTTGTGGGGCGATCCGCATGAAGACGGACGCGTTTATGGCGCAGCTTAAAAAACGCGCCGAGGCGCGACCGGCGGCGTTATGGTGCGGTGCGCTTGTTCTCGTCATCGCCGTTTTGTTCGCAACGGGCGCTCCTATGGGCGGCGCGTTTTCCTGGCCGGACTCCCCACGGCATGCACTGAACGGCGCCTTTGTAAAAGATCTTATCGGCGCGGCGCCTTTCGCCGACCCGACGGGATACGCCTACGATTACTATTCCCAATACCCTGCGCTCACCATCCTGTTTTATCCGCCCTTTTTCTCCTTCATTCTGGCGTTTTTCTATGCGCTGTTCGGGGTGTCTCAGGAAACCGCCGTGTTCGTGCTTTTCCTCTTCCACGCCGCGCTCGCCTGCGGCGTGTTTGCGTTTGCGCGGTTGTGGTTGCAGCGCCCGGCCGCCTTCGGCGCCGCCCTTATCGTCGCCGCTGCGCCGGAGGTTGCGTTCTGGGGGCGCCAGGTGATGCTGGATATGCCGGCGATGTCTTTTCTCATCTGGAGCGCATTTTTCTTTGTGCGTCATATGCGAGGGGGGCGTATCGTCGACCTTTACCTCGCCGCCGCTCTGGTCGTCTTCGCCGCCCATATGAAAATGTCCATGGTGTTCATGGCCGCACCCTTTGCAATCGCTTTGTTTCAGGCCCAGGGCCGCGCCATGTTTCGCAACAAGCACCATTACATTATCGCCGGGCTCGCCCTTGCAGGCCTTGCGCCTCTTATTTTCATCATGGCGTTTTTCGGCCAGGGAAATATGCAGTCGGTGTCGGGCATTTCCGATTCTGTCGTCGCGCGATTTTCCGTTGAAGGCTGGTTGTGGTACCTTGCACGCTTGCCGGAACAGTTCGGATGGACATCCTTCGCCGCATTCGTTGCGGCGGCTGGCGTTTTGGCGTATCGCGCCCGGCGCGCACGATTGAAGATCGACAACGGATTGTTTTTGGCGGCATGGTTCGGTGTCGGGTACCTCTTTTTTTCATCTATCGATTTAAAGGAAGTGCGTTTCACCATTCACCTCCTGCCGCCCCTTGCAATCATTATCGGCCTTGGCGCTGAGGCGCTGTTTGCGCGCCGCCGCCTCGCCGCACAGGCCGTCATGATCGCCGCGGGCGCCGCCGCCGTCCTCGTTACGGTTGCAACGCGGCCTGTGCATTTCGTCGACGGCTACAAGGACGTTGTCGCCTACGTGTCCGAGATTGCGCCCCGCAATAGCAACATTCTGTTTTCAGGGTTTCGAGACGGCGCCTTTATTTTCAACATGCGCGCCCATTCCGACCGGCCGGATCTCAGTATCGTGCGGGCTGACAAGCTCCTGTTGCGCATCGCGATACGGCCTGGTCTGGGCGTTGAGCAGAAAGACTATGCGCGCGATGAAATCCAACAAATGATCGGTGACTTGGCTGTCCATTACGTTGTGGCGCAGCCAGACTTTTGGACCCACTTGGAACAAATGGATCGTTTGCAGACGGTTTTGCGGTCCGACGCCTTTGAGGAGGTGGCGCGTTTCCGGACGCCGGCCAATTACAACGCCCAGGAAAAAGAACTGATTTTGTATAAAAACCTTGGCGAGGTGGCCGAAGGCCCCGTTGAAATCACCAACGAGCTTTTGATCATCAACCGCAATGTTTCGGGAACAATCGCCAATTAAGGCGTTTCACATTCATGATGGAAGCCGCCCCCGATAGAGCCGAGATTGCGGATTTCGCCGTCGCCATAGAGCGCGTGGGCGCATCCGATCTGCCCTTAATTGAAAAGCATTGGCGCGCCCTTGAACAGGATGCTGACGTCACGTTCTTCACCAGTTGGCGGTGGATGGGGCGCTGGTTGAAAGAAATTGACGCAGCGCCCTATGTTGCGCGCGTACGCAGGGGCGGGCGTATCGTCGGGATGGCTTTTTTATGTCGTAAGCGGATTACCAATCGACGGTTTTTACCGTCACAAGTCGTTTTTTTAAACCAAACCGGCGATCCGGACCAAGACGTCATCACAATCGAATATAATCGCCTCCTGAGCGCACGGGGCGAGGCGGCGGCGGCTGAAGCTCTGGTGCGTTTTTTACGGCGCACGCCGGCAGCCGTCGGGGGCGGGTGGGACGAGTTTCAGGTCTCCGGCGCCGTTGACGATACGCTGGCCTCTTTCGATGCAGGCGGGCTGCCGCGCCGGTCCACCGCCATATACGGATCGTACGCCGTCGATCTCGCCGCTTTGCGCCGCGAGGACCGGGACTACCTTTCGTCGCTCAGCTCCAATACGCGCCGTCAGATCCGACGCGCCGTCAGTTTATATGAGGAAAGGGGACCGGTGCGTCTGAAGCGGGCCGAAACCGCTGAGGAGGCCTTGTCGTTTTTTGAAGACGCGGCGCGCATGCACGAGGCGAAATGGAGCGCGCAGGGGCGCAAAGGCGCGCTGTCGCACCCGTTTTACATGGCCTTCAATCGCGCGCTCATTCCCGACAATTTGGGCGATGGGGGGGTGGACCTTTTAAAAATCGCCGCCGGAGACCATGTTATCGGCTATCTCTATAATCTTCTGTATAAGGGGCATGTCGGGTTTTATCTGAGCGGTCTTGCCTTTGAAAAAGACAATCGCTTAAAGCCGGGTCTTGTATGCCATGCTGCGGCGATCACCCATTATCGGGACGCCGGGGCCGATGTTTATGATTTTCTGGCTGGGGATGCGCGCTACAAGGCGAGCCTTGGGGATAGAGGTGAAACCATGCGCACTGTGCTTTATCGCCAGCCAAGGGTAAAATTACAGGTGGAAGAGGCGTTGCGTACGATAAAGCATTTCATTGCGCCGCCCGATAAAACTTAACGGGGCGAAATTTCCTTTTTGTATATCAAAATTTGTCATATACGTGCGGCAATTAAGTTCTAATAGGATTGGCATGATGAATACTGTGTTGGCGATGGCGGGAAAAGTTGGGCGCCAAATTAAGGCTCTGTTCGAGGCCCATGGCGCCCTGATTTCATTCGGAGCGTCCGGTGCGTTTCTCGCCTTCGCGTGGGGCGTCGCTACGGCGGAGTTCGGGCTTTTCCCGTATCGTCTCGTTAGAAACTCCGCCCTTGAGGTGCGGGATTTCACACAGTACTGGGAAAACGATCTCGGCATCTCCCCAACCCGGTATGTTGTCGATAGCCGTAATCGGCGCGAAGCGATCGCTTTGAACCCGGATAAAGTTATGCCGGGTTATCGCGTTGTGGCGGGGTATTTCCATGATCGCGCCGCTGTTAACGGGGCGGTGCTTTTAAATGAAAAAGGCGAGGAGTTGTTTTTCTGGCCCATTGATCCGAGCCTGATTGAAGAACACCTTGGCCGGTATACGTTCCTCCATGGCTTTGATGTGCTCAAAGACGGGTCAGTGGTCGTGAATTTCGACAATGGCTATGTTTTGACCCGTTTCGACCCTTGCGGCGATGTCGTTTGGACATCTGAAGGGAATTATCACCACGCTGTTAATTTGCACCCTGACGGCTCTTTGTGGTCGTTGGGCAGCCCTGAGTTTCCGCATGCTGCGACGAAGATCGATCCGGAGACCGGAGCGGTTCTGAAGTCGGTGCCGATTATGGAAAACCTTGTTGAAACGGCCTCAAAGGGCGTTTGGCATATTATGACCACCGCCAACGAGTTTAATCCTACGTGGCTGCCCGATCCGTTCCACAGCAATGATGTTGAAGTTCTGACCCCAGACATTGCAGATGCGTTTCCTATGTTCGAGGCCGGGGACATGATGATCTCTTTGCGCAGTCCCAACCTTGTCGCTGTGGTGGACGGGGAGGGCGAGACCGTCAAATGGTGGCAGCATGGACCATGGCATCGCCAACACGATCCGGATTTCATGCCGAACGGCAAAATCTCCGTTTTCGACAACAATATGAACGGCGAGGCCTCTCGGATTATTGAAATCGATCCGCTTACCCGGGAAACAAAGGTGGCGTTCGAGGGGTCTGAGGAGACCCCGTTTTACACCTGGATCCGCGGTAAGCATCAGCGCTTGCCAAACGGAAATATATTGATCACCGAGCCCCAAGCCGGGCGCGTTTTCGAGGTGACGGCCGGCGGCGAAGTGGTCTGGGAGTATCACAACCGCTACGATGAGGCGCAAAACTTGCTTATCAACAAATCCATATGGCTGCCGAGCGATTTCTTTACCGTTGAAACGGTGCGGTGCGAGGCGGATGGCTGACGCCCGCCTTTTTTTGGGCTACATCATGGAAGGCCTCAGTTTTAGGGGATGCGTAAGATGACGAAGAAGACGATCAACAACGTTATGGCGACAACGGCTGTCATGTCCGCCGCCTTTACGATTGCAACCATGGGACCGGCGATGGCTTATCTCGGCCCTGGCGCCGGTTTGACGGCGATTGGCACCGTGCTTGGCGTTATTGCGACGGTATTTCTCGCGATCGCAGGGTTTGTATGGTATCCGGTTAAACGCATGCTGCGCAAGCGCAAAGCCGCCGCCACTGCGGGAGCTGCGCCTGCAGACGAAGCGGCGCCGTCCGACGCCGCTGTTCTTGCCGCGTCCGAAACGGCTTCGGAGACGGCGACCCTCGACCCGGCGGAAAACACCGCTGAGGTTGACGTTAAACGCGATTAGCGCCGGCCGGCGATGGTTTACGTTGTTCTCGCCGCCGCCATTATCGTGTTTATGGCGTGCTTTAAGGCCCTGGCGCTTGTTCCCAGAATGTCCCGCATTGTCGAGACGGCGCGCAGCGCCCAAAGCGTGATCGGCTCAAAAACCATGACCGACGACCAGAAGGAAGAGGCGGCGCAAAAAGCGGCCGTGGCTCTTGCTGGCGGTATGGTCGGCGTTCTCGGTCGCGTCGCCGTGTGTGTTCTTGCGCCCGTGGCGCTTGTGTGGATCGGGGCGCAAACAGGCGCCTATACGACGGTGGAGGCGACGGCCGCGGCCACGAATTGGGTGTTTATTACGGTTTCCAGCATTGTCATGATCGTCGCCTTCGCAATTGTGCGATAAAAGCGTCGTTTAAAGCGCGCCAGCCTAAGCATACGGAAGGATGTCGACCAATGGCCTATAGCTTCTGGTCCCGCGTGATCCATCGCGTGGCCCTGGCCAGTCCGGCCGTGGCCGAGGTTTCTTTCGATATTGAGCGGGCAGTGAAAAAGCCTGACGCCGCCGCCGCCGCCGCAGGGCGGCATGTATTTGTAACGGGCCTCGCGCGGGCCGGCACAACGATTTTAATGCGTCAAATATATGCTGCGGGCGGCTTTCGCTCCCTTACATACCGCGACATGCCGTTCGTGCTTGCGCCGAACCTGTGGGCCGGGCTCAGCGGCGGCGCGCGAAAGGATATGCAGGCTGAGGAACGCGCCCATGGCGATCGCTTGACGGTGGATTTCGACAGTCCTGAAGCGCTGGAGGAGGTGTTTTGGCGCGTCGCCAGCGGGGAGCGCTATATTCATGCGGATCGTTTGACGCCCATGCAAACCGATTGCGACATTGAAAACGCGTTTCGCGAGTATGTGGCGCTTGTTTTAATGGAAGGGCCCGGCGCACGCTATTTGTCAAAGAACAACAACAATCTTCTTCGTTTGGGGGGAATCGCATCGTCTTTCCCCAATGCGCATATTCTCATTCCTTTTCGTGAACCGCTGCAACACGCGCATTCCCTGCTGCGCCAGCATCGCAATTTCACCGCGCAGCAAAACGAAGATCCCTTCGTCAAAAGCTATATGACCTGGCTGGTCCACCATGAATTCGGCGCAGACCACAGACCGTTTGTTTTTGATGGCGCATCGGCAGATGCCGTTGCGACAGCGCGTGAGGGCGCCGACGGTCTTGAATATTGGCTTCGGCAGTGGGTGAATGTATACGGGTTTTTGCTGCGCACGGCGCCCGAAAACTGCGTATTCCTCTCCTACGAAGCGCTTTGTGAGAACACGGAAGCGGTTTGGGGCGGGGTGTGCGAAAAGCTCGGCTTGCCTCTAGAGGCGCCTGCCGAAACGCTTACGGCGTCGCACAAGCAAATCGACCGGAACGTTCCGGATGTTCTTTTGAGGGAAGCTGAGGCTGTGCGCGACGCCCTGTTGCGTCGCGCATCGGGTTAAGCGCGGTTTTTGCGGCGCGTCACGACAATACCGGCCAGTCCAAGGGCGAACAGCGCCAGCACGCCAGGTTCTGAAACAACAGTCTCGACAAATTTGCTGTCAGGATAATCCTGAGTTTGCTGGACCGGCGGCATAACCTGGTCCGACGGCGTTTCGATAACTTTGGTCAGCGCTTGTTGGGTGATCGGGGGTTGCGGTTGCGTATTTTGAGTGCTTTGCGAACCGCTTCCGCCGGACGCATTCGATCCCGCGCCCGTGAGTTGGGACAGCAAAGCCCAGTCAAAACTGTGCACTCCGACATTCCAGACTTCGTCATTGTCGAAATCAACGGAATTATCCGAATAGTTGTTAAAAGCGCCGTCAATAACACCAGCGCTTGCACTGGCTGCAGAAAACGCGATAGCGGCCGAGGCGATCATTACTCTAAGCACGGGATCAATCTCCTAAAACCCGTAGGTACTCTACTAATTTACTTGTCTCATGTTCGTACTTCAAATGCAATATCCATTCCTAATAAAGTTTTAATATTATCAATACGTTAACCATGCCTTTCAGGGCTTGAGCGCAGGTTTCGATTGCGGCTGACAAAACCATGATCCTGTTTGTTGCAGCTTTATGACGTCCATTGGCGCTATATTTTTAAAATGATGAACTTGCTAGCGTACGGTTGTTTTGTCTCCGGGCAGAAGAAATGCTGCACCGCACTATAGTTGGTGTGATCTTTGGGTTCGTTTGAGAGTAGAGCAGTCGTTGCGCAAATCTTGCGCTTTTTTGATGGCGAATCGGTTCT
Organism: Pseudomonadota bacterium; assembly: GCA_039183635.1. Classification (GTDB taxonomy): domain Bacteria; phylum Pseudomonadota; class Alphaproteobacteria; order Caulobacterales; family Parvularculaceae; genus JBCDBL01. Next base: position 381 of record JBCDBL010000063.1, on the reverse strand, counting down.
TTTTTTTTAACATTTATTTAATCCGTCGCTTTCACTCTTAACGTAATATAGAAGAAAAGTGGGCTGTTGGCCCAAAACACGACAGGTGTGGTATGGAAACCCGGTGGAGCTGGGATATAGCTGCAGCGTTTTGGATTATCTCATCCCTTTTTCTTTGGGTGCTGCTGCTCGCCCCGTTTGCGTTATAATTTGAGATTGCAGGACGCCTTGTTTTGAGGGGTTCGAGGGGCGTTGTTTCATTATTGAATGTGTCGACAGCCGTTCGCGCCTATTTGTGACTAAAATATAATTTTCACAATCTAAAGGCGAGTAAAAATCTTTAAATAGATATTTTAGTGTAAAGTTATTGTTTCAAGTTGCGACTGATTCATAAGTCAAGTT
>JBCDBL010000062.1:0-25120 GCA_039183635.1 Pseudomonadota bacterium | reverse complement strand
GTCTTTGAAAAGATCGACGGCGCCTGGCGCATTGTCCATGATCACACGTCTGCCGGCGGCGAGGGCTGGTAGTCAGCTTGCAAACCGAAAAAGCGCCGCCATCGCCGATGGCGGCGTTTGCCGTTTCGGTCCGAGGCGATCTTAAAGCGTCTCTTCTTCAATCGGAATCAGGCAGACGCTTTAAGTCTTTGTTTTTTCGCATTTCCGGACGGCCAACCGTACACACTTGACCTGGAAATGCTTTAACACGCGCACACCAAAACCTATGGGTTTTGGGCGCTTGTAACGTCCGGGATGACGGAACAACTCTGAATCTCAACAAGCCCACACCTAGAGCAGGCCCGTGTGAATCCAATCAAATGAGACGTGCTCTGATCCTCTGAATCATTCAAATTAATGGGTATAGTTTTGAGAGTTTGACGCGAGCGTCTTCGTTCGTAAAGCGCCAGTTAGCGACACACCGTTTTTTGTTTCGTGCTTTGGTCCAGGCGCTGACGTCAGAAGCCAACTGCTCTTTGCCGCCGATGCGGCTTTAAGGCATTGGCGGGATAAGATCGACAGCTCCCCCTCAGCCATGCTGAGCCATGACCCGTGCTTGGGTGTATAGCGCCACTCGAAGCTGCGCGACCAGATGCTGGACACTCCCCCACGAAACTCAATCCCCATTCAAGGACATATTCGGCGACAGATCACCGGGTTGGCAAACTCAACCTTCAAATGGCGAAGCATTTAAGGGCGCAAGCCACATTCATCCGAGCCCGCACCTAAAACGTAAAAGCTCCTTCTATAAGGCGTAGTATTACAACAATCCGTTCACTTTATAAAATGGATACAAAAAGAAATCACCCAACATCAAAAGTTGTTCAACCGTTCCTTAGTCCATATTCATGTCAAATTCGGGAGGCGGCGCTTTCATAACATGCTCGACCATATACCGCCAAATCTTCGCCTGTGCATAGGGCGCCGCGAAATAGTAATGCGGCTGGTTTGGCACATAAAACAGATCGAAATCCTTGCCCGCTTCGGCCAAGGCTTTCACGAGCGAGATGTTTGTCGATGGCGGCACATTTTCGTCATTACCGTAGTACATTATTAACAGGTGACCTACGAGTTGATCTGCATAAGTTGTATTATTGATCTTCACATAATTTTCTGGAACTGCATTGGGCGTTGGGCTTATTGCAACGCCATCGCCATAGTCGGGAAGCCCTATGAAACGCTCAAATCCGCCATACAATGTATGCCAGGTGTGCACCCCCGCAGAAGCGACTGCGGCGTCATAAAAGTCATTGTGAATCAAGATAGCGCGCGCAGCGTGATACCCGCCCCAGGAGGATCCATAAACGCCGACACGACTTAAGTCCATATAAGGACGCTCAGCGCCGAGCTGTTCAAGCGCCGCCCTGTGGTCATTGAGTGTGACATCGCCGTGATGTTCGCCAAAGCTCGCCATCTGAAAAGATCGCGATCGAAATGGCGTTCCCCGACCATCAACAGTCACAACAATAAATCCAAGATTCGCCAACGCCGTTCGATTTATTTGACCGCTAAGAGCGGAGGCGCCCGAGGCCTCCATGTAGTCGACAGGAGCGGTTATAACTTGCGGCCCGGCATAAAGTGCATTAACGACAGGGTATTTTTTATGCGGATTAAAGTTCGAGGGAAAGTACATGACGCCGTATATCGGCGTCTCGCCATCAGCGGCAATCGCAGAAAACCTCTCTGGAGGCGTAAAACCTGCGTTTTCCAGTTTGCGGACGTCAGCACGTGCGACCTCAGCGATTACTTCACCGTCATTATCAAGGTCACGAAGCACAGTGACAGAAGGCTCTTTCATTGTCGCGTATGTCGCGACAGCAAACCGACCGTCAGGTGAGATCCACTGTGGCGGAACGGGCGCCCCAAGCAACATTTGCAGCATCTGACTTGGCGATCCGCTAAAACCATGGTTAGCGTTCTCAGGCGTCAAAAGCGTGAGCTCGGTTCCGTCATATCTGACTTTGTACAAATGCCGATAGTACGGGTCCCTCCCCTCTTCTCGCCCGCCAGCAGTGAAATAAATCACTTCTGCGTCGTCATCGACTTTAATTATATCGAGTACAGTCCATTCACCGCTCGTCACGGCATTTAAAATGTTTCCTGATTTTAAGTCGATCCGATAGATATGCCCCCAACCTGATCGTTCGGAAAACCATAGCAGCTCTTCTTTATTATTTATCAAGTGAATGTTTGGGGCACCGTACAAACTTTGATTGTGCCTGACGATTGAGTTCGATTCCTCTTCGTACAATACTTGCGTCCCGTCTTTCGACGCCTGCACGAGCGCCAAGGCTTTGGCGCCCAAACGTTCAACTAGAAAGTAAGCTTTGTCTTCCAAGTCGCTCCAACCAATGATGCCATTGACCGGAGACAACATCTCATAACCGGGCACGTCTTCAACAAACCAACGCTCTCCAGAAGCGACATCGATAACCGCCACTTCTACGTTCGGCAACTCTTCTCCAAGCATGGGGATACGCAGTTGGTAAAGTTGAGGGCGCGTCTTTCCATCAGCTGGCGTCCATTCCACGAAAGGGTACACACCCACGTTCCGCTCATCCGTACGGTAAACGATAAGTTTGGAACTATCCGGGGACCACTCAGAAAGAAAGGGAGGCATTACCCTGCCGTCGCGTTGTTCCGGGATCGCAGACAAACTTGTGTCCGGCCGTTTCCCCCACGCATAAAATGGCGTCCCGTCATTTGTCAGGGGGCGCTCTTTACCCGTCGCGAGCTCTTTTAACCAAACGTTGTTACCGCGTGTAAACGCCGCCATGGAATTATCCGGGGAAAAAAGCAGGCCTGGCGTCACCGCCGTCTTAACCTTCGAACAAGAAATCTCGGGCGTTAAATCGCAAACGATTTTCTGACCGCCGTAAACAGCCTCGAATGTTTTGTTTGCCGCCTGATACTGCACCAATCGAATGGGCAAGGCCCCGGGGTTAATTTCCGTATTTAAAGTATTTGACAGCTCCGATGCCAGAATGTCGTGGTCAAAAAGTGGTTTCGACTGCCCTGTTTCGGAAATCACTTCATGGTACGTGAACCCCTCCTCCTGTTGTAACGCATGCCAAAAGGTCTCGCCTTCTCCTATCCAATTCGGCGTGATAGAAGCATTGCGAATAAGGGCGCGCAGTTTTCCATCGCGCATAGCAACCGCTTGAGAAAAGTCCTCTTTTGTCGGCCCGGCGACATCACTCGCAGAAAAATCAGAGCGTTCGCCTGACTCATTACACGCCGATGCGAGCAGCAATAAAACGATAGATAATCTCTGAATAATGCTTATTGTGAACACGAACAATCCTCCAATAATTTGTAAAAATCATTTCTATTTTTTAGCATGCCTAACATTCCGTAAGCGCGGATTGCGCACTTCAGCAGTTTCATCTGTATAAAACTACAATCCACGCCTTAACAATAAGCGGCTTTGTGAAACAAAATAGAAAATTCAGTAAGGCGTCCTTCCCGACGCATGATTTCCCACATTCAAAACAAGCCTGTTCGCACACGTTTCATTCGTCATGATTATCAATCCTTCTCGATGTCAAGCGAACTTCTTCGGCTATTTGCCTGGCCGCTTGCCTATTCGATAGCAGGCCGAAGTGGTCGACGCCTTCAATCATGACATGCCTGCCGTTACTCGAAAATGACCTGGCCAACTCTTCATTGTATTTAAGCATGGTTACCGTCAACGCAGGTAAATCGGGATAGCTATTATCCGCACTTATAACAGTCAGAGGTATTGCGCCCAGCGACGCCATGGCCGCCGCCTCACTATAGAGATTATCCATACGAACGTACTCCCGGGCGATCGCACGCGCCGTCTTTTCTTCCGCGCCGAACGCCTTAACAGCCAAGTACGCATCCTTGGGCAAGTCCTTCATAGGGTTCGACATTAACCCGGTCGCGCGCAACACGCCAAAACGTGCAAGAGGCTCAAGTCGTCCGTAAACTGCCTCACTATCAGCAAACGCCTTACGTAATTCATTCGTATAAGTTGAATAACGCCCAGGCGGTCCGCCATCAATCACAACCAAACCGGCGACTTGATCGGTAAACTCATAGGCGTAACGCCTTGCAAAAACATATCCGAGCGAATGTGCGACGACGATGAATGGACCACGCTCACCACTTTCTTCAAGCAGGCTGTTCAAATGCTGAACGGCGTTGGCCGCTGTGACCGCATCGTTGCTTGCGTCGCTCCATGCATATCCCTGGCGATCATACGAACAGACCCGAATTGACTTCTCAAGGTCAGCTTGCACATGCGCCCACGCGGACGACCATTCAGAATTGCCGGCTTCCAAAATCACGGTCGGCGCTCCCGTTTCCGCCGGTCCCGAGCAATGAATATGCATGGAAAAGTCACCGACGCTGATTATTTCGCCCGGCGCATTAATTTGCTTACGAATGGCTGCATCACCAGCCAACCCAACAGCTTGATACCCCAGACCGAGCAGTGGAATACCGATGCCCACAAAAAAAATCGTAAGGGCTGTAACTTTAATATACTTCATACATCAGCTTCCAATCAGCGCGCAATTTGCTGCGCTTACTTTACAGATCATGATCTCATATTCAATTCATACACTATTGTTTTTTTTCAAGTAACAAGCAATATGTTGGCCAATCTTCCAATTGCCCCGCCCATATGCGGGGTCATGAATTCCATATGTTTCGCGGCAACGTCCCGGACCTAAGCCAAAGCTCCGTTGCATCTTAACAATCGGCATCGTCCCCAACCCGCCTAAAAAACATCTCTCGATCGCGTGCGATGAGGAAGACCACGATGATCAAGAACGGTAGCGCCGAGCCATGACTTACAACAAAAAAGTCAAGACCGCGCGCATCTTCAAGAATTTGATGATTCACAAACACGCCAGTCGCCGCATTGTTGGCGGCATGTAAAATTAACGCCGTAATCATTGCGCCGTGGCATTTGTTGAACATCCATGTGAATACGAACGAGAATAGAATTGGCAAAATCGTCATTTCCGATACGCCTATCCAACCATATATCTCGTTACCCGTAATTGCGACGTAGTACCCCCAAAACACCAGATAGTGCCATACGCCCCAGATAACTCCAATGATTAAGCTTGTCGTAAACGGCGTAACATACGCTTGAAGACCGGGCTGAGCATATCCTCGCCAGCCGAGTTCCTCACCAATGACAAGCACCAAAAGAATGGCGAATGAAATCGAAAATCCCGCGAGAAGTTCGCCAGGGGAACCATGCAAGAACGGCGTCCCCATCCATAGCGATATGATTACTCCATGAATTATGTTTACGAAAACGACAGAAAAAAAGGAAAATACATATAAATTATAATTTATACGGAGTTTTTTTGTTCGCAACCATAGAAGGTTTAAACCTCGCCGCCCACGAAACAAGGCTGCACAAGCGATGGCGCCTAACATCGGTATGAAAGCGATGAGGAAGGCGGCGCCTTGAAACCAGGCCATCCCGGCCGACTGTCCGACCCCAGGCTCAGGGAACCCTCTTAAGGATACGGCCGCGCTCGACAGAACAAGCACAATCACGAAAAACGACGCGATTTCCAGCTGAGTCATGGACCGGTCGACAATGAGCGAGGCAGAAATATCGCGATCTTTTTGGGCCATCATAATAAAACGTTCACAATACCGATTTTGCGTACGTCACGCCGACCGAAACAGGCTTCCCCAAAGCCGGCGAAAACTTTCATTCAAATGAACAAAGGCTTTCACGGCGCGCAATGTCAAACGACAAAAAAACAACAGCCGCAACTCAATTCAACATACGCCGGCCGCTTTGCAGAGCGAGTGCGCTTTCCTGCGCGCTCAGCCGTCAACAACAGCCACGAACGACTTGATATTCTACACAAGTGTATGTATTAGTAAAAGGGTGTTTTTTGAAAGAGTTGCGCCACTTTCAGGGTGCGGGAGAAGTTTAAATTGAGTTTCCTTCAAAACCGCCGGAACTTTTTGCAGACGACTGTGGTTGGGGCGGCCGCGACTGGCCTTTCTTTATCGTCAGCATCGACAGCCCAAGCGAAAAAAAGCAGCCATTGGCGTCCACCTAGCGACCGCCAGCGCAAGAAGTTGGTTTCAATGGCGGAATTTGGAAAAAAGAAGGGTGTTTCAGGCACGCAAGGCGTCGCAGTTTCGACACATCCACTCGCAACCGAAGCCGCCACCGACATGCTTAGGATGGGCGGGTCCGCCGCCGACGCCATTTGCGCTGCATCTATCGCGCAATGCGTTGTCGAACCTCATATGACAACGCTCTCCGGCGCTTTCTCCATGCTTTACTATGAAGCAGCCACCGGCGAATTCTCTTATGTGAACGGATCAATGAATGCTCCGAAGGCCCATCCGGTTTTCGAAGGCCAGATTGCAGGTATCGCCAAGTTGCTTGGTCCCAGTGCGCGCACCGGCGCGCTTTCACCTGTGCCGGGCTTCTGGGGCGGCTTCGAGGCCGCGCTTAAACGCCATGGCAGGCTTCCCCGCAAAACGGTCATGGCTCCGGCGATTCACTATGCGCGAGAGGGTTTTGAAATTCATCCCTTTCTATGGGGCGAGATGTTCCTGGAAAGCCCTGGTCTCGGCGTGCACCCGCAAGGTCGAGAGATGTATTACCGCAATGAGCGACTTTTGAATATCGGCGAAAAGCTGATTCAACGGCGTCATGCGGACACGCTTGAACGGCTTGCTGAAGAAGGCGGCGATTACTTCTACAATGGTGAGTTTGCGCAAAACTATGTTGACGCCGTCCAGGCGAATGGCGGTTATGTGACCATGGAGGATATGGCTGCATACGAACCAATATGGCAAACGCCAGCACGCGGATCTTATCGTGGATTTGAACTCGTTGGTTCGCCGGCGCCCGACTTTGGCGGCCAAGCGCTCATTGAAATCATGAATATGGTTGAGCTTATCGATGTGCAGTCGACGGGACCGGCTTATCAGTCTCCGGAATTGACCTTGAAGCTCATGCAGATCATCGGACAGGTGTATGCCGATGCGGTCTCCGCTCGCTTTACCGGCGATATCCCGCCAGTAGAAAAATCGCTATCGAAGGATTATGCTGCTGAACGCTTCGCAAATCTCTCCGGCGCGCCCAAAAGCCCTTACGAGAATTTCACAGGAGGGAGCGAACCGCCGCCCGGCTCAAATCAAGTCACGGTTATCGATAAAGATGGCAACGTTGCAACAGTTTTGCATTCGGTCATGTCGCTTCCGTATACAACAAAAATCTTTGTCGACGGCGTATACGTCTGCGCCGGACTTATCCATCTCGGGTCTGGCGTGCCAGGCGAGGATATGCGCACGCACGCGCGGGTCTGCCCAAACATGTTCCTGCAAGATGGCAAACCCGTCCTTGCGTCCGGCAGCCCAAGCGGCTCTTTAACCGAGAATATCGTTCAAAACTCCATCAATATTCTCGACTTCAACATGGATATCGAAAAATCCGTTCACAAACCAAGGTTTGGCGGGGCATCGATGCATGACTTCACAAAGCTGACAATTGAGTCCGACATGGGCCGCGATACGATCGACTACTTACGTTCAAACGAGGCAAAAGCGGACGTTACATCGCCCTGGACGTGGTGGATGGGCTCATTCGACGGCATTTCGATCAAACCCGATGGAACGGCATCCGCATGCGGCGACCCTCGACGAACGGCTCAGGCCTTCGCCGTCTAAAAACCTTCCACCTGCAAAACGCCTTGAATGCGCCTCACGGGCGGACAGGTGACGGGCCACTATCCTTTAACATTGGCGCGGCAGATCCGCAGCGGCGAGATGCTTAACCTTGCGGCATGATGGAAGCATGCCGATTGCTCCTCCACCATTCCGGAAAGCTGTATGGGGCGGACTTCACCCAAATCCGCCTCGATTGCGTACGCCATCACTACGGCAGAATTAGCATAAGCCTTGAGAACCAACTTCCGCCTTGTGATCAGAATTTACTGTGATACAAACAGTACTGTATGCTTCTTCGTGATTGAAAACCAATTTTCTTTATTGATGGCTGAAAGCGGACGATACCTACCATGTCGATAACCACGGCGAAATCGAGCTCACTGAAAGACGAGGCCGCCGCGCTTGTGCGCGAGGCATTGGTTTGGGACAATGTGTGGCCTGTCGATCTCCCAGGCGTTGTCAAGGTCGGAAATGATTGGAGTCGGCTGGAGCGTTTTCGAGCCGCCGGCGTCAACGCCATCGGGCTGACGCTGGCTGGCGACAATCACGATGTAAAAGGCGCAATTGAGCTTGTCGGATGGGCGCGTCGTTATATCGCTCAAAATGCAGAAAAATACCTCCTTGTAGAGACAGCTGATGATATTCTCGCAGCCAGACAGTCGGGGAAAATCGCAATCATTCTTCAGTTTGAGGGCATGCGCTGCTTCGATCGCAACCTCGATCTGGCCGATGTTTTCTACAAGCTCGGCGTACGTCAGACCATTCTCGCATTCAACAATACAAACTCAATCGGCGGCGGATGCGCGGAGGATAATGACGGCGGCCTTACCAATCTTGGACGTTTGTTCGTAGACGAACTGCAGACCCAGGGGATTTTCATCGATCTTAGCCATGTGGGCAAACGAACGTCGCTCGAGGCGTTGGAGCGCACGACGAAACCAATGGCGTTCACACATTCAAACGTCAACGCGATCCATAGGAGCTTCCGCAATCTTGATGACGACCAGATCAAGGCGGCGGCCGCGTCCGGCGGACTGGTGGGGGTCTCCGGCTCCAGCGAATATCTCGGCGATCCTGATTGCACGACGGAATCATTGTTTCGACATTTGGATTACGTGGTTGAGCTTGTGGGAGCGCAACACGCCGGCATCGGATTCGATGTGGTGTTTGACAGCACGGCCTTGAACGATTGGGCGCGGGCGCGTCCCGAGGAATGGCCCATGGCCGCTGCGGCCGATTGGCCAGGGTTTAGCTACGCCATGCCGGAACAGTTGACCGAATTGACAGCAATGATGTTGGGGGCGGGATATGGCGAGGAAGCAACCCGAGCGATTCTTGGCGAAAACTATCTGCGCATTCTTCGGAATGTTTGGCGTTAGTGCGATCCTGGTTTTAGCCGATGGAGGACAAGTTGCGCGCCTTTGATAAATCAGCACCCATTGCAAATGTAGGCATGGGCGTCATGGGCGCTAAAGTGGCGTGGGCGTGCGCACGCACGGGAATAACCACGCGCGTGTTCGACACGGACGTCGCCAAAGCCCACGCCGCCAAAGAGACCGCGCTGACGTGGAGCACTGACAAAGAAAAAGACTTCATCGCGGAAAATTTGCATATATGCGGCACACTGGAATCGGCGTTGGAGGGCGTGCAACTCGCATTCGAAAATGTTCCTGAGCGCTTAGAACTCAAAACCGACGTGCTTGCCGAGATAGGACGCATTCTCGCGCCGGGTGCTTATATGGGCACAAATGCATCGGCGTTGACCTGCTCGCCACTGGCCGCGGCGAGCGGGCGGCCGGATCTATTCTTCAATCTTAACTTTGCCGATCCGCGCACATCGCGATTGGTGGAGTTGATGACATGCGAGGCGACGCTTGAAGAAACTGTGATATTCGCAAAAAACTGGGCGCGTGCGATCGGAATGATCCCCATCTGGTCTCGAAAAGAACAACTTGGATATTCATTCAACCGGTTGTGGCGTGTCATCAAAGCTGAAGTTCTCCGTCAAATAGATCAAGGCGTTACGACGCCACATGACATTGACCGTGCTTGGATGATGGCTTTCGGCACGACCTTTGGTCCCTGCGCGTTGATGGACAAAGTCGGCCTTCACTCGGTATTGGCGGTTGAAAAAATCTACATCGACGCATCTGGCGATGTAGAAGGCCAGCCGCCGCAAACGCTCCTCGATTATGTCGAGCGAGGCGACCTCGGGGAGGTTTCCGGCAAGGGCTTTTACGACTACCCAAGCCCTGCCTATGAGCGCGACAATTTTATGGAAGAGACAGACGATGACGCGTTTTCTTAAGCTTCAGCATCTTCATATTTACCAAAGCTGGGCGGTATTTCTTGCTGTTGGCCTCATTGTTTCCGGCTGCGGCGAAGACCGGTCGATTTCCGCGCCAGTCTCCGTCGTTATGGAAACAGATAGCGAAGAAATTCGGGCGCCTGGATTATTAGGCGATACGATTGATGAACTTTTTGGCCCGTATGATGACGAAGGCGGGCCTGGCGGCATTGTTGCTGTCCTTCAGAATAATAAGGTTACGCATCTAAAGGGCTACGGCTACGCCAATCGAGAATTTAAAGCGCCGTGGACAGCCGATACGCTTTACACATTCTATTCGACAACAAAGCCGATGGTTGCGGTCGCTTTACTGCGTCTTGAAGAGGAAGGACGGATCGACCTTGATGCGCCGGTGCGCCAGTATCTGCCGAGCTTTCCACAATATGACGATGACCCGACGGTGCGCCAGATGATACAACACACATCAGGCGTGTGGCAGGATGAGGCTTTGTACAGCCTCATCGGCGTCGGTGTGAGCGACGTAGAAATAACGCTTGATGAGTTATACGAGATGGTCACTCGACAACCGTCCTTGTCGTTCACGCCCGGCGCGACGCAGCACTACAATGACGCCGCCATGCGTATTGCGAGCCGTGTCCTGAGACGCATAACCGGGAAGACATTCGACGCCGCCATGCGCGAGCTTGTGTTTGATCCGGCCGGCATGAAAACCGCAGTCCACAGGCCGTCAGGCAATAAATTTCGTCCCAATGAGGCGCATACTTATATTCTGAAACCTAATCACGATACTGATTATACAACAGATGCGCTTCTCTTGCCCAGCATCCCGCTGGAAACTGCGGGGGACGGTGGATTGTTAGGCTCGATACAAGATTTTATCTCTTTCGCCCGCTTCGCATCGGCGGAACGCGAAGGCGGTTCTTACATGTCGAGGCTTGCCAAACCAGTGCGATACGCGCCCGATGTAGTGGGAGCGTATAGAACGTCTTTGTTTGTCTCCATACACCGCGGTTTAGAATATCATTATCATTCCGGATTATTCGGAAAATCGATCACATACGTGCCGGCGCTCGATGCGTGGGTGTTGATCATGAACAACGCAATTCTGGAAAGAAGCTCTGGCGGAAAGTACGGCGACCGCAAATCGCACACAGAAATCATTGACGCATTGCTGGCGGAAGATGAGGTTTTTAACGGCCTCATCAAAAGAGCGTCAGAAGACTATAACCCCGACATTAATACGCCACCATTGCAAAATTTCACCCACGAAGAAATCACGGCGTTGACTGGCCTCTTTTATGAGCCGACGGATCAAGTCGTTTTGGAAATCGTTGAGAAAGACGGCAATCTCTACCACACCTTTATGTCGGATCGGATCGGACGCCTTGTTCGTGACGGCGATGAATATACAAACTGGGAATATGGCCATGGTGAGCCAATTCGTTTGAGAGTTACCGAAGACGGTCTTGAAGCGCACCTCGCCGATTGGGGCGGATTTCGTATGATGACAAGAGCGCCCTCGCCCCGCACCAACACTGCAGCAGATCGCGCGGCGATGACTGGGACATATATTTCCCAAGCATACGGATCAATTTACTACGTTGAAGATAACAAAGGCGACCTTGTCCTCAACGTCAATGCCGGCGCTCGGGGCGGCGACAGATACCATCTCACGCCCCTGACGTCTGACGTCTACCTGGCGGTGCAGCAGACAAATTCGTCCGTATTTCCTGCTTTACGTCTGCAAATCTCTGTGCAGCGATACAGCGACACTGTCACAGGTTTGACGTTCAACGCCACAAACCTCAGAGGATTTGAGTTAAAAAGGGTTCAGTTGACCAATGACGTTAGCGCTGAATGAGCCAGTCGCGCGTTGGTCTTTTTTGCCAAGGCCAACTCAAAAGCACACAGACCTTCTGCGGCGTCGATAATCAAGGCTGTGCAGTATGGCTTGTGGAATTTAAGAAATGGAATGCCTTATGGATTACTCACGCAGATCAGTAATTAAATTACCAATCGCCGCGGCGCTGAGCGGCGCGACAGTTGGCGTTGCCAGTGCGGCCTCGCAAGCGCCATCCGCAGGCTTACAAAATGGTGAATTCTATGCCGAGGTAGATGACTTTAGAATGTCATACGAAGTGCGCGGTCAAGGGCCCCTCCTCATTCATCAAACCGGCGTTTGGACGTTTGACGCCAAGGCAATGATGCGTCCCCTGAATGAAAAACTCGCTGAGCATTTTACAGTTCTCACGATGGATGTGCGCGGACAAGGGCGTTCGAGCCTTGGCGAAGGCCCAACCTCATACGCACGTGCTGCGGCAGACACCGTCCGGCTCATGGATTCTCTGGATATTGAAAAAGCGCATTTTTTTGGCGTCAGCGACGGCGGATGCATTCAATTAGACCTTTTGTTGACGTTTGAGGATCGCGTCGCGTCTTCTTCGCTGTGTGGAACGCCCTACAGCCATGACGCATATAAACCGAAAATACGCGAGGCGCTTGAGGCCTGGCGCCGGGAAATGCTTGAAGATTCAGAGACGTTTTTCGGAATATCTGAACCTCTGAAAGAAGAAGAACTGGAGGCGATGCGTACGCAATACGCGCAAGTTTCACCGCACCCGGAACTTTTTATCAAAGTAATGAAAGAAAGGCGACGGTGTTGGTCAACCGAACCGGATGTATCGCTGCGCCGATTATCAGCAATAAATAGACCTGTCCTCGTCATTAACGCCGGCGCCGATGAGTATATTCCCAAAACAGCTTTTGATGCTTTAGAGCAAGCAATTCCAGACGCCAAGTCGGTTTATTTTTCAGATTTGAAGCATGTTCCGTTCTCCCACGCAGATCAAATTGCAAGAGCGGTCCGGAAATTTACGAGCGATGTCGACGCGCCATCAGGAGATTAGCAGTGGGTGAAAAGTATCAGGCGGTTGTCATTGGCGGCGGCGTTGTCGGTTGCAGCGTACTATATCATTTAACAAAGTTCGGCTGGACGAATGTTGCGCTTTTCGAGCGTAAGGAGTTAACCGCCGGTTCAACATGGCACGCTGCTGGCGGGTATCACGCCATCAATAGCGATCCGAATGTTGCGCGGTTACAAGATTATACAGTCAATCTCTATAAGGAGATTGAAGATATCAGCGGGCAAGACGTTGGCATGCACGCGACCGGCGGTGTGAATTTCGCGGCCACCGATGCGCGTTGGGAGTTTTTGAGGACGGAATGGGCGCGACACAAGGTGATGGGAATTCGTTCGGAGCTTATTGGGCCGGACGAGGTTGCAGCGCTTTGCCCTATCGTTAATGTCGATGGTGTGAAAGGCGGGCTATTCTCTCCGGATGAGGGGTATGTTGACCCTTATGGGGTAACGCATGCCTATGCGAGCGCGGCGCGCAAGCAAGGCGCGACGATAAAGCGCCACACCTGTGTGCTGGAGCTGCGCCGAACCGCGAATGGCGACTGGAACATTATTACCGACAAAGGCGATTTCCTCGCAGAGCACATAGTCAACGCTGGCGGATTATGGGCGCGGGAAGTCGGCGCAATGGTCGGGCATTACCCGCCTTTAGTGCCGATGGAGCATCATTATCTGATTACGGATAACTTGAAAAGCTTTGAAGAACAGGAATCAGAAACACCCTTGATCGTTGATCTTGATGGCGGAATCTATCTTCGCCAAGAACACAAGGGCGCATTACTCGGCGTTTACGAGACGCCGGCTCAAACCTGGTCGGAAGATGCAACACCCTGGGATTATGGCGAAAGCGAACTTTTGCCTGACAATATGGACCGTATATCGCCAGCCCTTGAGTTTGGTTTCAAGAGGTTTCCGGAAGTTGCAGAAACCGGGATCAAGAAAGTTGTGAATGGGTCCTTCACATTTACGCCGGATGGCAACCCGCTTGTCGGGCCGGTTGAGGGCGTACCCAATTATTGGCTTGCTTGCGGCGTGCTCGCGGGCTTCGCCCAAGGCGGCGGCATTGGTCTTGCGCTTTCGCAATGGATGATCAACGGTGAACCTGACAGCGATCTATTCGCCATGGACAATGCGCGTTTTGGCGACTTTGCTACGCGCGCATATACCAAGGCCAAAGCGTGTGAAACGTACGAACGGCGTTTCGACCTTGCGCACCCCAATGAATACTGGCCGGCAGGTCGTCCGTCTAAACAGACGCCGATTTATGGCGAGTATAAAAAAAGGAATGCAGTTTTTGGCGCGAGTTACGGCCAAGAGCAGGCATTGTATTTCGCGAGAAGTGAAGATGCGCGGATTGAAAATCCGACATTCCGTCGATCCAACGCATTCGCATCCGTTGCAGAGGAATGCAGGGCCGCTCGGGAGGCTGCGGGGCTTTTGGAGCTGTCCGCTTACGCAAAGTACGTTGTCGAGGGCCCCGACGCGACGGCATGGCTCAACCGGATTGTAGCGTCGACGCTGCCGCGGATTGGCGGCGTGCGCCTGGCGCCCATGCTCTCGCCGAAGGGGCGCATATACGGCGATCTCACCATTATGCGGCTGCGAGAAGATAAGTTCATCCTTGTCGGCTCGGGATATCTCCAAGCATGGCATATGCGATGGTTCTCCGAAAATTTGCCATCTTCCGGTGTAACGGTGACGAATGTCACAGACACTTGGCACGGTTTTTCAGTTGTAGGACCGAATTCTAGAGAAATACTTCAGAAACTGACCAGCTACGATATTGGCAAAGACGCCTTGAAGTTTATGAGCGTACGGGAGCTAGATGTAGGATTTGCACCAGCAATTGTGGCGCGCCTTTCGATATCAGGAGAATTGGGGTACGAAGTTTATACACCGTCCCAATACGCCGCCTCGCTTTATGAAGCGTTTTTTGTTGCAGGACAGAACGACGGGTTGGAAAATATAGGTGTATACGCACTTTTATCGCTTCGCCTTGAAAAAGGGTATGGAATTTGGTCACGAGAATATAGCCCTGACTATACGCCGACCGCTTGCGGACTTGATAAATTCATAAATTACGACAAGCCCGCTTTTGTGGGGCGTGAAGCCGCGCTTGTTGATCGCGACACGCCGGCCAAACGGCGGCTAACGTTGATGCAATTGGAGACAGGTGATGTTGATTCAAACGGATATGAGCCTGTTTTTGTCGGCGAACATTACGTTGGGTTCACAACCTCTGGCGGCTACGGGCATTGCATCAAGAAAAGTTTGGCGATGGGCTACATAGATGCCGAACAGCAAAAATCAGATGCATATAGCATTATCCTTGGCGAACGCAGAGGCGTGAAATTTCTGGAGCGCGCACCCTACGACCCAGATGGCGAACGTTTGCGTTCGTAATGATCGCAAGGTTTCAGCATTGCGTAATCGTCTGTTCTATAGTTGAATCAATGCGAAAGGTAGAAACACCATTCAAATCGGCACGATGATATTCTTTGCATTGCTTGCGGGCGGTCCGGCGATTGGCCTTTGGACCGCCTTCAGACAAAAGCGGTCGCCCGGATCAACGTTGCCGGCGGAGCGAGAATTCGGCCCGAATGTCGTAGCGATTAGTTCTGTTGCAGCGGCGAACAGCGGTTTTATCATGATTGCGGCTGTTGGATATGGGTACTCGGTTGGATTGAGTGCGCTGTGGATGCCGTTTTCGTATTTCCTCGGCGATGTTGTCTATTGGTATATCTTCGCGCCACGTCTGATACGGCGTATGAAGGAGAAAAATAAGGAAACACTTTCTGAATTGATCGCTTCGCAAACACGCGGGCGTATCGGAGCGCCGCTGCGTATTGCAGCGCTAACTATTTTTCTTTTTGTTGGGTTGAGCTGTGTTTCGCAATTCTTGGCGACCAACAAGGCCGTAACGGCTTTTTTTGACACACCGCACTTGCTGACCATGGCGGCCGTTATATTGGTCAGCCTTACGGCTGTTTTAATAGGCGGCGTTTCTTCGTCGATTCTTGTCAATGTATATCAGGGCGGCTTAATGCTGACGGTCGCGATCGTGAGCCTGGCGGCGCTGGTTACAGAGGTCGTTTCGCTTTCAAGCGCCGGATCGCTTTCCCTCGCCACCGCGCCGGATGGGTTTTGGGATATATTCGGTCAATTCAAGGATCAATCGTTTTTACTGTTCTTTATCGCAATCTTCTTTCTCGGGATGAGTTTCGCTATGACACAGCCTCATGTTCTGGCGCGACTCGCTTCAGGCAGGTCCGACCTGTCAATCAGGTCTGTTCGGTGGCGTTATCTCTTGCTGTTGCAGGCGATGTGGGTGAGCATGACTTTGTTTGGCGTTCTGCTCTATCTTTTGGAGCCAAATCTCGCAGATCCCGAGCGCGGCGTTTTAATTTTTGGCGAAAAATACTTGCCGAGTTTCGCCATGGGGGTAATCGTCGCCGGAATAGTGGCTGGAGCGTTATCGACGGCGGAGTCGCAATTGTTGGTAGTATCTAACGCCCTTGGCCTTGATGTACTGCCTGGACTTGCAAAAGCATATAGAAGAAGAAATAGAATGCTTTACGACGGGGCGTTCCGTATTCTCTGTGCAGTGTTGGTGTTAGTCGCCGCCGCCAACTCTGAGGCCAGCGTTCTCAAGTTGATTATCGTTGCTGCAAGCGCAGTTTCTGCAGCCTTCATTGCACCGATTATATGCGTGATATTCAATATTACAGTCGATAGTCGCGCTATGACGATGTCGATTTTCTGCGGCGGCGTCATCGCCGCTATTGTTGGGCTGTCGGGAACGGCGCCAACGGGATTCGAAATTATTTTCGGCGCTGGCGCCGCCGGCTTCGTGATGATTGGGCTTAATCGCTTGTTTTCCAAAACTTCTAATGCGGAGCCTGTGTAGTGGCGTTAGATTGGATAATTCGTCTTCTCCATATGGAAGCAAGTTCTCCTGTAGTCGATCGATTGTCGGCAAGTTGCGGCGAACCTGCTAATAATACTTTTTGTAAAGATGATAATTAATGGCGGTGTGGCGGCCCGCGAAAGTGTCTTTAGAGCATATCGCGCAAAAGCGGCATCCGGTTTTTGCGCGACACAGCACCACAGATAAACACCGCGCGCTTTCCATGTTTAATTCAGTAAGTTCTTCTTCAGTTCACCACCCTTCATGATCATAGGCATATGGGTTTGGTGTTTCTCAAAAATCGTTATGTCATCCAGAGGATTTCCATCAATCAGGATTAAGTCGGCCTTCGCCCCCGGCGCGACGCACCCGAGTTCGCCGCTGCGTTGCATGATTTCCGCGTTAATGGACGTGGCGGAACGAAGAATCTGCAGCGGCGCGTCAACTTCTGCGCGGTACCGAAACTCCCGAGACTGAAGGTAATGAAAATCCTTCCCGAATATATCCGTTCCAAGCCCGACTTTAACGCCAGCTCTTTGACAATTTTCAATCGACGTATGCACGGTGTCCAAAACACCCTGCACCTTTTCCGCGCTTTCGGGGCGCATCCCCGCCTCCTCCCAGTGATCGGTAACTTGACGAACTACGGCAATTGTCGGAACAGTATACGTCTCACCCGTAGCGGCGATCAATTTGGCCGTTTCTTCGGATACATCGGTCGCATGATCAATCGACCGAATACCCGCTGCAATACAACGCCGCGCTCCGTCATCCGTATGGCAATGCGCCACGACGTATTTGCGCCGGCTTTTCGCCTCCTGCACGGCCGCAATTAGTTCTTCGTCCTGGAACTGCGGCATCCACATGGGGTCGGAAGGCGATGCGACGCCGCCTGAAATAAAGACTTTGATATGGTCCGCCCCGCGATGCAGTTCCTCCCGCGCCGCCTTTCGCACTTGATCCGGACCATCAACAATCTGTGTAATGACGCCTGAGTACGCGCAATTACACGGTTCGACATGATGCGGCAGTCGCATATCGCCGTGGCCGCCCGTTTGAGAAAGCGCTTTACCGCCGTAGAAAAAACGCGGCCCATTGATAAGTTTCTCCTCAATTGCAAGGTGCAACCCAATGTCGCCGCCGCCCGGGTCGCGCACCGTCGTGAAACCGCGCTGCAATGCGTCGTTCAAAAACCCAACCGCATAAGCCGTCAGCAAAGACTTGGGCATCCGATCAAGCCATTGGATATCAAACGTCGCCGAGTAGGCGTGAAAATGCAGATCAAGAAGCCCTGGCATGAGGAAACGACCGGCGCAGTCGATAACGTCCGCATCGGTGGAAATTTCACCAGATGACACTTCCTTAATAACATCGCCTTCGATCAACACAGCGCCATTTTCGATTAACTCATCACAAACACCATCGAAGATCCGCGCGTTTTTTAATAAAAGCATGAAATAATACCTCTTCGAACTAAGAAACTATTAGCACAGTTTATGCAAGAAATATGACCAGGTCTATCCAAGTGGTCCCGTTTCAGAGCTGGCGTCTGGTTTCGGTGAAACGCATGGAAAAGGTGGACCGGTTTCAGGGTCAGTTTCCGACTGCTGATTTTTATACTTTCGCACAAGAACCCCTTGCTTGCAAAGCAAATTCTGACGGCGGGACGTTTCCAAGGGTCATGTGAAGGCGGTTCTTATTGCAGTCCCGCCGCCAGGCTTCGATTTCCCGCCAAGCTTCGGTTTTTCGCTTGGCTTCAGCCAGAATTTCCAATCAATGGGCGTTCAAACACCCGTCCCGCAACGACCCGTTAAAGGACTCGATAGGTCTATACGGATCTTATTATGATATGTCTACAGATTAAATATGCAGCTGGTGAGCTCGGCGCTATTGCCAGCGAATAGCGCTTTAGGCGCGCCCCTGCACCAACTAAGCTTTGAAGACTTTCACAACATTCTCACTGCGCACGCGATGTCCAATTTTGATCGCAAGGTATTAGCGCGTGTAGATATGAACGATTGTAAGTACTTTGACTTTCTGGTCAGTACTCAGTTGATCATGCACGAAGTCGAGACGCCAGGCTTTAGTTGAACGCGCGGTTGGCGCCGCGCGATGCGTCGCCATCTTGCGCCGACGCGCACGCCTCGTTTTCAAAATCAATCCTTCTTCCCGATAGACCCGCTTGGCGCGGTTCCGGTCGACATCCCACCCCTCACGTCCAGCATGATGTGAAAAGGCCTATCGGAATGCTATGTCTGGAAGATCCTGCAGCTTGCCTATCTCTGTTCCCCCAAGATCGTTGAAACGATCCTAACACGGGCGCCGACCGCCCGGCTTCAGCCGGCCCCATATCAAAGAACCCCAACAGTCCCAGGCTGGCGTTCGCAATCCCACGTTCGGGTTTAAAACGCACGCCAGAACGTCTCTCACGCGCCAGCGGAAGCGCAAATCGACCGGCCAGAGACCGTATCCGGTCTGCGGGCTTCATAAGATGCGATTTTAGGCGCGACGAGACACGCCAAACGAGCCGCGCACCGACCACAAACCTCTAAAATCCAAAAGACCTTCCGGAGGGCTGCGAAACTATCATTGTTGATGAGGTCGGCTGGCGGACAGGAAGGGATTCGAACCCTCGAGACGGGACAAACCGCCTACTCCCTTAGCAGGGGAGCGCCTTCGACCACTCGGCCACCTGTCCGTTGACGAAAATGCCTAACTTTTCTGCAGGTTACAAGCTGAAAACGGGTTTAATCCAAAAAACATATCGCCCAAAAAAATGCGGAATATCGCTGAAACTTACGATTAAATTCGGGATTTTTTCGGGAAGCATGGTTTTGAAAAATTCTAATTCGCCCGGCCTCCTGCACCTAACGGCGACGACGTCATGACTAAGAGGGCTATCATTTCGGATTGCAGCGCTCACCGTTATCGGCTTTGGCGGAAATGTGACAAAACCCTACCCATTTGTGCTTTTAGTCTGTTGAACCCGTCGACAGCGGCATCTGAGGTCGAAATCCGACG
Organism: Pseudomonadota bacterium; assembly: GCA_039183635.1. Classification (GTDB taxonomy): domain Bacteria; phylum Pseudomonadota; class Alphaproteobacteria; order Caulobacterales; family Parvularculaceae; genus JBCDBL01. The sequence continues at coordinate 5,239 of JBCDBL010000062.1, read as the reverse complement.
TCGCGTCAGGGTCATCGACTTCGCCAAACCCTTCAAGTGCGGCGGCGCCTATACCTTCAATCTATATGATTATCGGGCCGCAAAGCCAGCTGAACTTCCAAAGCCTCGTCGCATTCTTTGGAATCAGAGCGATGCTTTAAGGTCTGTTGTTGCGCATTTGCGGATGCTCAACCAACGACCGCCTAAGCTGGAAATGCTTTAAAGGCGTCAAAGCCCGTCGGCCTGCTTAACGAGCGATGCATTGCTGAAGCTGTCTTTACGACTGGCTCAAAATTCAATTTGAGACGCTGAAAGATTTGAAAAAAACAAACCTTACCGTGCGGCAGGTCGGCCGAAAACAGACCAGGAGGCAGCGTGGCCGCCTAGTTGTGGGCGCCGCCTTCGTTTTCCAGCAGCCACTGACGCGCCTGGCGCTGCGCCTCGGCGATGTCGGCCGACGTCATCTCCCGAGCAAGCTCGGCCCGATAAGCTAATGCTTCCTTGTTGCCCTTCATGGCCGCTAAATTGAACCATTTGTGGGCCGTTACATAATCAAGCGCTTGACCGCCTGAACCTGTGGAGGCGGCGAGCCCCATACGATAAAGATCTGCGGCGCTGCTGATCGGCGGAAGCGTCGCTTCGTTCGATACGCTGAACGGCGTAACTGACATAATGTCGCCCTCTTCAATCCATTCATCCTGAACCCGCAGAAAAGCCCCTCAGCCCCCACGGGATTAACCTTACCCAGAATGAAAAGATGGCGATGAATATTACGTTAAGCGCCTGTTTATAGTTCGTTTACGAATAAGAAAGGTTTTGTTAACAAAGAAAAGGAAAACGTAAATTAATTATCGTATACAGATTTATTTTTCTAATCCACACCCTCAATGACGGGGCTGAGAGCGGTGAAATTAAACAGCTCTGGGTCGGCCAAATGCGAAGGACGCGCATGCATAAGAGCGCGAAACATCACCTGACGGCGTCCCGGCGCCTTTTCTTCCCATCCGTCCAGGAGGGCTTTCACCGCCATACGCTGCAACCCTTCCTGGGTTCCGCACAAGTTACACGGAATAATCGGAAACTGCATAAGGCCAGCGAATTTCCCAATATCCGCCTCAGCACAAAAGGATAAAGGGCGCAGAACCAGGAGATCCTTTTCCTCGTTCAATAATTTCGGCGGCATGGCGGCGAGGCGACCGCCATGGAACAGGTTCATGAAAAACGTTTCCAGTATATCGTCGCGGTGATGGCCGAGGACGACCGCCGAGCACCCTTCTTCGCGGGCGATACGATAAAGAATACCGCGGCGCAGGCGGGAGCAAAGCGCGCAATAGGTTTTGTTTTCCGGCACTTTATCGGTGACGATGGAATAGGTGTCTTGATATTCAATGCGATGGGCGACGCCAAGGCTTTCCAAATACTCCGGAAGCACATGCTTTGGAAACCCCGGCTGGCCTTGGTCGAGATTGCAGGCGAGGATGTCCACCGGCAATGCGCCTTGCCATTTTAAATCGAGCAGCGCCGCCAACAGCGTGTAGCTGTCCTTGCCGCCGGACAGACACACAAGCCAGCGCGGCGGGTTTTTGTGGGCGTCTTCAGGCGCCATGCCATAGGTCTGGATCGCCTCCTGGGCTTGACGAACGATCCGTTTACGCAATTTCTTGAAGGTGAGGCTGTCCGGCGCATTTTTAAACAGGGGCGCGCGGTTCCAGTTTTCCTCCATTTTAGGTTCAGTAGTCACTAAACTTCCTCAACTTACGAAAATCGAATTGGGTCCTCCAAATAATCTCTTGCCTCTGCTGATACGGCATTAATTTTGAACTGCAAATCAGAAAAGGTTATCGATAGCGAGCCTGAAGGATATAAAAGATGATTATGTGTCCACTTACCATCATCCTCCAGCACCATTTCACTGCAAAATATTTCCGTACGCCTATCACGTAGTATACGTAAAATACGGGGTGTATTTAAATCGGTGTAATCCGCACCAATATAATCAACTTGTAAAATATTATAGCCGACTTGCAAATCTCCTAGTAAATAGCGAACATGAATTCCCTCCTTCGAAGCCAGGCTCAGGCTAATTATCTTCCCATCATGAAAATCGTAGCCTTCTACAATCTCAACAATCCTAAAAGGCGCTTTTGGTTTTATTGACAACCAATAATCATTGTACAGCTCGTAAGCTCTTCGACTAGTGCTGTCTTGAGAGAATAATCCGACGCGTTTTCTTGTGAGATAAATCATAGTCTTCGTCACGCACTATTTCTAAACATCATTAGAAATACACGAATGACTTTCACCGTCCTTCAGGCTCTTAAATCATTCCAAATGACTAGCTGATCTACGAAGCCATAAAGAACTTATTAGGAAATCAAACATGCCAGTAAAGCTTTGAAGCCCCCTCACGACTACTTTACTCCACACCCAATTTCGCCTTCAAAATCTCATTCACCGCCTGGGGATTGGCTTTGCCGCCTGACGCCTTCATCACCTGACCGACGAACCAGCCCATGGTTTTGGGCTTGTCTTTGACCTGTTCCACCTGCTTCGGATTGGCGGCGATGATTTCATCGACAATAGCCTCAATGGCGCCGGTGTCGGTCACCTGCTTCAGGCCCCGCTCCTCGACGATTTTTCCAGGCGCTTCGCCGGTTTCGAACATGATTTCGAACACATCCTTGGCGATACGGCCGGAGATGGTTTGGTCACTGATGAGGTCGATGAGCGCCCCCAAATGGTCGGCCTGCACCGGGCTGTCCGCAATGTCTTTACCCGCCTTGTTGAGGGCGCCGAACAGCTCCGTCGTCACCCAGTTGGAGGCAAGCTTGCCGTCGCGGCCGCCGGCCACGGTTTCGAAAAACGCGGCCTTGTCCCGGTCCGCCACCAAGACACTGGCGTCATAGGGGGAGAGGCTATAATCGGCGATAAAGCGCGCTTTTTTCGCATCCGGCAATTCCGGCAGGCTGGCGCGGATCTCTTCAACCCAAGCTTCCTCCAGCTCCAGGGGCAGCAAGTCGGGGTCCGGGAAATAGCGGTAATCGTGGGCGTCTTCTTTCGACCGCATGGTCCGTGTTGTTCCGGACTTCACATCGAACAGCCGCGTTTCCTGGTCGATATCCCCGCCGCCTTCCAGAACTTCAATCTGGCGGCGCGCTTCATACTCAATGACCTGCTTCACATAACGGATGGAGTTCACATTTTTTGTTTCCGTCCGCGTACCGAGGCCTTCCCCCGGGCGGCGTACGGAGACATTCACGTCCGCCCGCATGGAGCCCTGCTCCATATTGCCGTCGCAGGTGCCAAGATAGCGCACCAACGTGCGCAGCTTGTCGAAATAGGCCGCGCCTTCTTCGGCGGAGCGCATGTCCGGCTTCGACACAATCTCCATCAGGGCCACGCCGGACCGGTTCAGGTCCACATGGCTTTCGGTGGCGGAAAGATCATGGATCGACTTGCCGGCGTCCTGCTCCAAATGGATGCGTTCAATGCCGATGGTGATGGTGGAGCCGTCGGACAGGTCCACTTCCAATTCCCCCTCCCCCACAACCGGGTCTTTATATTGTGAGATTTGGTAGCCTTGGGGCAAATCCGGGTAGAAGTAGTTTTTGCGGTCAAACCGCGACCACAGATTAATTTGCGCATTGATGCCAAGGCCGGTGCGCACCGCCTGCTCCACACAGAACTTGTTGATCACCGGCAACATGCCCGGCATGGCGGCGTCCACCAGGCTCACATTTTCATTCGGCCCCGCGCCATATTGCGCCGAAGCGCCGGAAAAGAGCTTGGCGTTGGAAGAAACTTGTGCGTGCACCTCGAGGCCGACCACGACCTCCCAATCGCCCGTGTTTCCTTTGAGGAGTTTTTGCGTTTCAACCATGTTCATCTGTCCAAGGATTTATAAGTTTTATGCCTGTGACTTCGAAATCACTCATATTCCGTGTTGCAAGTTGCGATTTATGCACCTTCGCTATCGCTGCAATCTGCGCATCCATTGCATCGATAGGCCGACCGGACTTATCGCAGACAACAGTTATTTCCGCGCACGCGAATGCCGCCGACATATCAAACGGAATAAGCGTGTCGCGGTGAAAGTCGAGCATTTGATCATAAAAAGACTGTAGTTGCGTTTGCCGCTTACCGGCGTTCATTCGAAAAACGCCGTAATAGAGTTCAGTCACAACAATAGTTGGCAAGCCGATATAGGATCGGTTTGCCCGATACCAATCGACGACCAAGGGGTGAGGTTTTGGCTGCGCCAGCTCAGAGACGACATTGGTGTCGACCAGAATCATGATCGATCCGACAAGGGCTTGTCTCGGGCGCGAAGGTCCTCGATATATTCGTGAAAATCTTTCTCACCGGGTTCCGGAGGAGGGATTTTCTTCGCCATCTCCATCAATTCATCAAAGCGGGCCGCACTGTCTTGGGCGGGCTGCGCCTTCGCAGCCTCCACCGACAAAATGCGCCGCAAAAACCCTTCCAGGCTTTCCCCGGACGCTTTGGCCCGCTCTACAAGCTTGGCTTTCACGTCGTCGGTGATGTCTCTGATCGTAATGCTGGCCATGGGCTCGCCTCACAATGATTGCATGCAATCATTTATGCATTTAAACTGTATGGGTCAAGCCTTCCACCACTCCCCCGGCCGCGCCGTAAAGCCTGCCGATTGCTCCAACACATCCGCGCCTTGCAGCACGGTTTCCTCATCCCAGGGCCGACCGATGAGCTGCAGGCCCAAAGGCAAGCCTTTGGTGTCGAGACCGGCGGGCACGGAGATGCCCGGCAAGCCGGCGAGGTTCGCCGTGACGGTGAAGACGTCGTTCAAATACATGGACACCGGGTCGTCGGATTTTTCGCCAAGACCGAAGGCGGCCGACGGCGTTGAGGGCGTCAGCAACAGATCGCACTGCTTAAACGCCGCGGTGAAGTCATCGTAAATCCGCTTACGCACTTTCTGGGCGCGCAAATAATAGGCGTCATAATAACCGGCGGACAGAACATAGGTGCCGATCAGGATACGGCGCTTCACCTCATCGCCGAAGCCTTCGGCGCGGGTGTTTTCATACATGGCGGTGATGTCATGCTCCCCCTCCGCCCGGCGGCCGTATTTCACGCCGTCATAACGGGCGAGGTTCGAGGAGGCCTCCGCCGGCGCCACGATGTAATAGACCGGCAAGGCGTATTTCGTCATGGGCAGGGAAACGTCGACAATCTCCGCCCCCGCCGCTTTCATCCAGGCGATCCCTTCTTGCCAGAGGGT